>NZ_SMKB01000096.1:0-26031 GCF_004348575.1 Actinomadura sp. 7K534 | reverse complement strand
GCCCCCGAGCCAGCAAGAACAGCGTCCCGTAAGACACCGGTAAGACCCCGGCCGACGCGCGAGCCCTGCCCGCTGTCGGGGCTCGGAGGTCTGGTCAGTGTTCCTTGTCGCCGAAGTAGGCTCGCTGGACCTGGTCCCGGTCCTCTCGGAGCTCGGCCGCGGGGCCGGTCAGCACCACCCGGCCGTGGTGGAGCACGACCGCCTCGTCGGCGACGCTGAGCGCCTGGTCGATGTGCTGCTCGACGAGCACGATCGCCGTGCCCTCCTCGTCGGTGAGCCGGCGCAGCTCCGGCAGGATCTGCTTGATCGCGACCGGAGACAGCCCCATGCTCATCTCGTCGATGAGCAGGACCCTCGGCCGGAGCAGCAGGGTCTTCGCGATCGCGAGGAGCTGCTGCTCCCCTCCGGAGAGCAGGCCGCAGCGCCGGTTCAGCAGCGGCCGCAGTTGCGGGAACCGGTCGAGTGCCGGACCGAAGCCGCCCCGTGCCTTGGCCAGCCGGAGATTCTCGGCGACGGTCAGGCGGTGGAAGACTCCCCGGTTGTCCGGGATCAGGCACAGCCCTGCCCGGGTGGCGCGCTCGACGCTCCCGGTGACGGGCGAGCCGGCGGCGGTCACCGTCCCGCCGAGCGCCGGCAGCAGACCGGCGGCCGCGCGCAGCGTGGTGGACTTCCCCGCGCCGTTGGGGCCGAGCAGCGCCAGGATCGATCCGGCCGCGACGCGCAGGTCGATGTCGCGGATGGCGGGGACGCCGCGGTAGCCGGCGCTGAGGCCGCGGATCTCCAGTGCGTCGGTCGTCTCGGTCACGGGGTCACCGGGCTTCCCAGGTAGGCGGCGATCACCTGGGCGTCGCTGCTGACGTCGCTCGGCGCGCCGGAGGCGATGATCTTCCCGAAGTCCATGACGTAGACGCGGTCGCAGACGTCGAGGACCAGCGTCATGTCGTGGTCGATCAGCAGGACGCCCGGACCGGAGGCCGCGATCCGGCGCAGTTCCCGCCCGAACTCGGCGCTCTCCTCGGTGTCCAGTCCCGCGGCGGGCTCGTCGAGCAGCAGCACGCGGGTGGAGCCGACCAGGGCCCGCGCCACGCCGGCGAGCTTCTGCCGGCCCAGGGAGAGTTCGTCGGGGCGGCGTCCGGCCATCGCCTCCAGGCCCACCAGGCTCAGGGCCTCCTGGATGTCCTCGCCGGCCCGCTTCCGGCGTTTGCCGAGGTCGGCGACCAGGCCCCGCAACCCGGGTGGATCGACCGAGACGGCGAGGTTCTCCGCCACGGTGAGGTCGGTGAACAGCTCGCCCGACTGCCACGTCCGGGCGAGGCCCAGGCGGCGGCGCCGGTGCGCGGGCACCGAGTCGAGCCGGACGCCGTCGAGCTCGATCGTGCCGGTGTGGGGCGCGAAGCCGGTGACGGCGTCGACGAAGGTGGTCTTCCCCGCGCCGTTGGGCCCGATCAGGCCGACGATCTCCGCGGCGCCGACCTCGATGCTCACCTCGTCGTTGGCCCGGACGCCTCCGTAATGCACGGAGATGTCGCGGGTGAGCAGCAGCGGGCTCGGTTCACCGGACATCGGCGGGCTCCTTTCCGTGGGCGGCGGCCGGCGGTTTTCCGGGGGCCCGCCGGGCGCGCCGGACGAGGAGCCATTCGGGGACGGCGTCGCGGTGCGGCGCGAAGACGACGACGCGCAGCAGCATCGCGGCCGCCACGACGAGCGTGTAGTAGTGGCCCAGGTCGATCGTCTGCGTGAACACCAGGTACAGCAGCCCCAGCGGTCCGGCGACGCCCGCGAGGACCGCGCCCGAGATGCGGGTGATGTCGCCGACGTAGGTGGTCGCCAGGACGGCCAGGCCGACGAGGACGGTGAACGAGGCGGCCGAGAGCTGGCCGCGGCTGTAGCCGATCAGGCAGCCGCCGATTCCGGCCATGAACGACGCCAGCGCGAAGCCGAGCAGCTTGACCGCCGGGACGTTCACGCCCGCCGCGGCCGCGGCGCGCTCGTTGGACCGTACGGCCAGGAACGCCCGCCCGGTGGCCCCGGACAGCAGCCGCGCCATGGCGATCAGCAGCACCGCGACGATCACGAGGACCATGAACGAGAACCGCAGGGTGATGAGGTCGGTGCCCTCGCGGACGCCGAGGGAGAACCCGAACAGGGACGGATCCGCGATCACGTTGCCCGTGTAGGGCGTCATCGCCGGGTTGTTGAAGACGAAGCTCTCGATCGCGAGTGCCGCCGCGATGGTGGCCACCGCGAGCTGGGCGCCCCGGATGCGCAGGGCCGGGACGCCGACCACGATCCCGAGGGCCGTCGCGGTCAGGGCCGCCAGCAGCATCGACAAGGGGAAGGGGACGCTCATGTTCGTCGTCAGCTTCGACAGCGCGAACCCGGCCGCGCCGGCGAAGGCCATCGTGGTCAGCGAGATCTGGCCCAGGTAGCCGGTCAGCAGCACGATCGACGCCGCGATCAGCGCCAGGATGATCGACATCACCAGGCTGAAGCGCCACTGGCCCGTGGTGAGGACGATGGCGACCGCCGTCCCGGCGATCGCCGCGGCGGTCCACAGCGGCCGGATCCGCGGCACCCGCACCGGCGCCTGCGCGCCGGTGTCACGGGCGCCGCGTTCCGGGATGCCGCGGCCCAGCAGGAACAGCGCCACCACGACGATGACGAACGGGATCGCGTCGCCGACGCCGGCCTGCGCCCACGACGGCCACCAGCTCTTGGACGTCAGGAAGAGCAGGATCTGCTGGACCGAGCCGAGGGCCAGACCGGCGCCGCAGGCGACCCCGATCGACGTCAGCCGGCCCACGAGCGCGACCGAGAGGGCCGGCACGACGTACAGCATGTAGCTGGTCGGGTCCAGGCCGCCGATCGCCGGCGCCGCCAGGATCACGATCAGCCCGGAGAAGAAGCCCGTCGCGGCCCACATGATCGCGGCGAGCCGGTCCGGCGAGTAGCCCATCAGCCGCAGCGCCTGCTCGTCCTCGGCGCCCGCCCTGGTCGCGACGCCCATCCTGGTGAACCGGAAGTAACCGGCCAGGATGAGCGCGATCGCGATCGCGGCCGCGGCCAGGATCAGGTTGCTGACCGCGATCGAGGCGCCGCCGAACGTGATGACCTTGGACGTCAGCGTCGGGAGCGGGATGAGGCTGCCCGGTTCAGCGCCGAGGGTCTCGGCGTTGAACCGGAGCGGGATCAGGGCCTGGATGAGCAGCATCACCCCGACCGACGCGACGACCTGCCCGAGTTCGGGGGCCCGGCGCAGCGGGCGGAACACCAGGAGGTGGGCCAGCAGGCTCCACAGCAGCCCGCTGGACGCGCCGATGAGCACTGCCGGCCACACGTCCATCGGTCCGGAGCCCAGCTCGACGCTGCCGACCGGCAGGACCAGGACGCCGCTCGTGCGGAGCCCCGCCACCTGCCACACCGCCCACAGCGCCACCGACCCCTGTGCGAAGTTGATGACGCCGGTGGCGACGTAGATGCTGACGAGCGACGCCCCGAGCACCGCGTAGACGGCTCCGGTGGAGAAGCCGAGGACGGCGAATTGCAGAAGATCGTTCATGAAGGGTTCGCGTACCGTGCTCAGCTGGCGCCGGGGATGCTCGCCATGATCTCCGGAGCGGGGGTGATCCAGTCGCCGGTGACGGGCTTGAGCGAGAGGTCCTTCTGCACCGAGAACAGGAGCATCTGGGTGGTGCAGTTCGGCGACTTCTCCTTGCCGCACGTGATCTTGGTTCCGAGGAAGGTGGGGAAGTCCTTGAGGCCCTTGAGCGTGGACAGCACGCTCTCTCCGGTCAGCTCGCCGGACGACGACCCGGCCGACAGGGCCTTGGCGAAGTCCACGACGGTGGCGAACTGGGCGTAGGCGTAGAAGTCGGCGGGACCGCTGGTCTTCGAGATGTACTCGGTGGCCGCCTTGAGGTTGTCGACCGCCTCCTTGGGCGCGTGCTTCTCCGTCCCGGGCAGCCACACCGACGAGTACAGCGTCGCCCCGGGGGCGTTCGCCGGGTCCGACTTGATGAAGCCCATGCACGCGGCGACGAAGATGTCGCCCTTGTAGCCGACCGACCTCAGGTTCTTGATCAGCTGAGTGCACGTCGAGGCGTTCGGTGAGGCGATCAGGCCGGCGACGTCGGGCTTGGTCGAGGCGATCGTGGCGGCAAGGGCGCTGAAGTTCGGGTTCGTGGGCGAGTAGTACAGGCCGTTCGCCTTGATCCCGAGGGCTCCGGCCAGCGGCTTCAGCTGGGTGTCGATGGTCTTGTGCGAGGCGGGGGTGTCCACCAGCGTCAGCGTCGCCGACTTCTTGCCCTCGGCCTTGAACCCCTGCAGGGCGCCGATGAGGAACGAGGCCTGGGGGGGGACCGAGGTAGACGCGTCCGGACGCCGCGCTACCGGTGGTCTGGTCGAACGGGATCTGGCCGATCAGCGGGATCTTGGCCGCTTCCAGGATGGCGATGCCGGCGCTCGAGCTGAGGTTGAACCCGTCGAAGGCCGCGACGACGCCTTCCTGGACGAACTTGTTGGCGCAGCCGATGGTGGACTCGGGGGTGCCGTCGACCGAGCAGGCCTCGACCACGATCGGCCTGCCCTGCACGCCCTTCAGTTCCTTGGCGACGTAGCTCACGCCCGCGTCCATCCCGGACTTGACCGCGGGGACCGCCACCGGCCCCTTGTCCGGGTTGAACAGGCCGACCTTGATCGGCGCGCCCGTGAGGGTCGGGTCGTCGGACGGCTCGTCGGAGCCTCCGCAGGCGGCGGCGGCCGTGAGCAGCAGGCCCACTCCACCGCTCAGCAGGACTCGGCGCAGAGTCGTGCCCTTGTGCATACCCAGGTTCATCGTTGGCCTCGCTTCACTGGTTCGCATGCGGCCGGACCAGGGAAACCGGCAGGCCCGCAGCTAAGGGGGGTGTTAACCGCGTCACACGGAGCCTGAAAGTATCCAGAAACTGAGATTGAGGTCAACCTCTGTTTTTGGGCGGGGCCATGAGACCCCGGCCCTGTTCACGGGGGCTGGTAAGGTCGTGACTCTCAGCGATCATCGAAACGAGGTGCAGCGTGCCCGAGCCCGCCGCCGAGACCGGCGGAGCGAGCGGGGGCCGCACCCGTGTCGACCGGCGCCGCGAGACCACGCCGCAGCGTCTGCGCGAGGCGGCGCGCGTCGTCTTCGAACGGGACGGCTTCCACAACGCCCGGCTCTCCGACATCAGCACTGAGGCGCGGGTCGGGTCGGGGACGCTTTACAACTACTACCGCTCCAAGCACGACCTGCTCTACGAGCTGATGAAGGGCATCTCCGCGGAGTTGACCGGGATCGCGGCCGACCGCATCAGCGCGCAGCAGGACCCCGTCCATCGCATTCGAGAAGTGAACCGGGTCTACGTCAAGGCGTTCCAGCGCAACGCCCGTGTTCTGCAGGCCGTCTATCAGGCGCGCGGCGAGGACGAGCGGCTGAAGGCCCAGTGGGAGGAGGTCGCCGATCACTTCCAGAGCAGGGTCACGCGCGCCATCGCCGACTGGCAGAAGGCCGGCCTGGCGTACGGCGACATGGACCCGCGCCACACCGCGCATGCCCTGACGCTGATGGTCGAGCGCATGGTCATGGCATGGTCGTACGAGGGCGTCGAATACGACGCCGAGGTCCTGATCGACACACTCAACAAGATCTGGATCCGGTCGCTGGGCCTGACGAGCACCGCCGAGCCCCACCCCGGCACCGCACCGCGGCCCGTCACCGAATAGCCCTGAGGTGCTTCACCGGGTCCGGAGGCGGTCGTCCACGAGGCACATGAGCCCTGGCGCGGGCCGGACCGCCGACGCGGGCGACCGGCGAGCGAACACGGGTGAGCAGAAGGGGCCCAGAAAGACTGATGAGCATTCACGATCTCGCCGCGAATGCTCTGGTCTGTGCGGGTGCGCCGTCAGGGACTTGAACCCCGAACCCGCGGATTAAGAGTCCGCTGCTCTGCCAATTGAGCTAACGGCGCCTGTCGATGGGGGGTCCGGCCCTCGGCCGGGGGCCCTTGCGACAGGAAGAACAGTATCAGGAGCGATGGACCTGTGCGAATCGTTTAGTCGCGGGCGGGAAGGACGCTCACCATGCCGCGCCAGAGGGCGATGGCGGTGGCCCGGGAGCTGACGCCGAGCTTGGCGTAGATGCGGTTGACGTGGTTCTTGACGGTCTTCTCGCTGAGGAAGAGCTGCCGGGCGATCTCGCCGTTGGAGCGGCCGGTGGCGATGAGATCCATGACCTCCGACTCGCGGGCGGACAGTCCGAGGGTGGTGCGGGACGCCTGGCGGACGCCGCGGATGAGGTCGGGGGCGGTAAAGGAGCCGGGGACGAGGTGGCCGCAGGCGCCGGCGTGGAGGGCGTCCTGGACGGCGGGGTCATCGGGCCCGGCGAGGACGAAGACGCGGGATGTCCTGCTGAGGGGCTTGGTGTGCTCGGCAGACGCGGCGTCGAGGAGGACGATGTCGGGCCGCAGGCGTTCGGCCAGCGGGAGGGCCGCCGCGGAGTCCGGGGCGTCGGCGACGACGCGGAGTTCGTCGCTGGCGTCGAGGAGGGTGATCGTGTCCGCTCGGATCCGGGGGTCGCCGTCCACCACGAGGACGCGCAGGGGGGCCGTCTCGTCGACGCTCATCCGTTGCCCTTGACCTGTCGTTGACATTTATAGGGTCGGAGCATAACGGCCCGATCTTCCAGAGTCGATGGAGACGGCGAAAGGCCCCGGTCGTCGGACCGGGGCCTCGCTCAAAGGGTGAGTGAGGGGACTTGAACCCCGACGTCTCGGACTGCAACAGGGGCCGCGCAAATCGTGCCGCGCCGCCGTGACCTGTGCGACCGGGTCGGAGGAGACACCGAGAATGCTTCGTCCTGCGCTTCACCGAGTCCGGCCGCAAGGGCAGCGTGAGATGCCCGTCAGGTGAAGCGCCAGCGGGTTGGCATGAAGTCCGCCGCCGACGGCAGGGCGAACACCTTGCTCGGCCGGATCTGATAGACGCGGTATGGGGGGCCGCCAGAGGTCGGCGCGCCGTAGTCGGCGTCGAGTTCGGCGTCGGCGATCGTGGTCGGCCACCCGTAGACCCGCTCGAACGCGCCGGAGGCGCGCCTGAGCGTCTCCTCATCCAGGACCTGGCTCGCCTCGCCCTCGACGATCAGATGCGCGCCTTCGACGTCGGTGGACAGGACGCACCGCCCATCCGCGTCAAGGTTGCGGCTCTTGCGCGCGGTGGCCTTGGACGCGATGAACAGGACCGACTCCGACCACACGCCGAAAACAGGCATGACGTGCGGTGCCCCGTCCGGCCGGACCGTCGCCAGCCAGCGCCAGCCGTCCTGGGTGAAGCGGCGCTCCACCTCGGACCAGTCCAGGACATCGGCCCCGGGTGTCACGTCGGTGCCCTTACCGGTAGGTGTGAGCGCCTCTGCCACCGGTGCTCGCTGCGCCATGCCGCCTCCCCCGTCCAACGACCGCTTACCTTTCAACAGCAGATGAGCCTACGGTAGAGTGCTTTCAAAAAGCAACCAGTGTGTCAAGGGAAGCATGAATGGCAGCCGTGAACCGCTCCGAATGTCCGGTCAACCTGGCGGTCGAGGTGCTCGGGGACCGCTGGTCACTGCTGGTCCTCCGCGACATCATGTTCGCCGGCAAGCGGCACTACCGAGAGCTGCTCGCCTCGGACGAGGGCATCTCGACGAAGGTCCTCGCCGAACGCCTTCGCAGCCTCACCGACGCCGGGTTGCTCAGCCGAGACGAGGACCCCGCCCACAAGCAGAAGGTGATCTACAGCCTCACCGAGCGCTCCATCGCCCTGGTTCCCGTGCTCGTCCAGCTCGGCGTCTGGGGGCATCGCGAACTGGGTGCCGACGATCGGCTCAGTAGTTACGCCGAGACGCTCGACCAGGGCGGGCGATCGCTGCAGGAGGCTTTCATGGACGACCTCAGGAAGGCCCACCTCGGTCCGCGGGCACGCCACCGCGCCCGCGGCGAGCGTCCGACACTCCAACTAACGGAGGCACCGCGCTCAAGCCCGCGGAATTAGAAGATCACTCCCGGACTGCTCCCAGAATCGGACATCCGAAGGCGGGAACCTGACGCAGGACGCAGAGAAGCCCTGGTCATCTCCGCGATGACCAGGGCTTTCCTTGTTTCTAGCCTGGGGTGAGTGAGGGGACTTGAACCCCCGACATCTTGGACCACAACCAAGTGCTCTGCCAGCTGAGCTACACCCACCGTGGCCGGGAACGCGCCCGGCTCCCAGTAGTGTAGCGGCTCCGGACGCGTGGGTCAGCCTGAGGCGACCTTGGCGGCGACGGCGCGGGCCGTCTCGGAGTCCGGGCCGGGCTGGGGGACGAAGACTGCGGCGCGGTAGTAGCGCAGTTCCTGGATGCTCTCGGTGATGTCGGCGAGGGCCCGGTGGCCGCCCTTTTTCTCGGGGCTGGCGAAGTAGACGCGCGGATACCAGCGGCGGGCCAGTTCCTTGATGGACGAGACGTCCACCATCCGGTAGTGCAGGTGGCCGTCGAGGGTCGGCATGTCGCGGGCGAGGAACGAGCGGTCCGTGGCGATGGAGTTGCCGCAGAGGGGGGCTTTCTTGGCTTCCTTGACGTGGCCCTTGATGTATTTGAGGACGGTGTCCTCGGCCTCGGCGAGGGTGACGCCGCCGGGGAGGGCCTCCAGGAGGCCGGACGTCGTGTGCATGTCGCGGACGACCTGCGACATCTGCGCGATGGACTCCTGCGGGGGCTTGATGACGACGTCGACGCCCTCGTCGAGGATGTTGAGCTCGCTATCGGTGACCAGTGCGGCTATCTCGATGAGCGCGTCGTTGCGCAGGTCGAGTCCAGTCATCTCGCAGTCAATCCAGACCAGCCGCTCGTTCATGTGCTTCACCCTACGGCCATGGACGACTGGGCGGGGCACTGAGACATATCGAATTAGGAGGTCACACGGTGGGAGATGTGGCCAGGAACGGCAATGCCGGGACGCAGGGCGGGGTCGGGGGACGGGGCGCCGAAAGTCTGGTGGACGGGGAGGACGCCCGCCCATAGGTCGAGCGCGTAGTCCTCGTCGTCGTCGCTCGGGGGACCCTGGCGGATCTTGACGGACGCCTCCTCCAGCGGGATCGCCAGGACCGAGGTGGCCGCGAGCTCCTTGCGGGTGGGCAGGCGCGCCACGTCCCATTGGCCCGGGGCCAGTTGCTCGGTGATGGCGCGGATGCCCGCGAGCTTCTCGTCCGGGTCG
This sequence comes from Actinomadura sp. 7K534, assembly GCF_004348575.1. Classification (NCBI taxonomy): domain Bacteria; kingdom Bacillati; phylum Actinomycetota; class Actinomycetes; order Streptosporangiales; family Thermomonosporaceae; genus Actinomadura; species Actinomadura sp. 7K534. The sequence goes on along the minus strand of NZ_SMKB01000096.1, from coordinate 16,792 downwards.
GTGAGGCTCTGGGGCGTCCCGAAGATGACGGCGCTGCGGTAGTTGACGGAGTGGTGGAACAGGGACCGGGCGATGACGATCCCGTCGAGGTGGGTGACGGTCACGCAGACGTCCTGGGACGGCCCCGCCATGAGGCTGCTCGCCCCCGTTGAGCCGTGGACGTAGAGGGTGTCGCCGAGGCGCCCGTAGCCGGTGGGGAGGACGCGGGGCGAGCCGTCGACGATCAGGCCGAGGTGGCAGATCAGGCCGGCGTCGAGGATCTCGTAGAGGACGGAGCGGTCGCTGCGGCCGCGGTCGGGGTTTCTGCCCAGCCGGGTCCGGCCGGTCCTGGAGAGTGCGGTCATGGACGTTACGCTAGGAACAGAGTGGCCTGGCCGGTAGGGCCACTTGGTGCGGATATCGGGAGACCACTTTGTCGGTAGACCTGCCCCTCACCGTCGACCGGGACGCCGGTCGGCCGCTGAGCGCCCAGCTCGTCGCCCAGTTGCGCGCCGCGATGGGGGAGGGGCGGCTGGCGGCCGGTGAGCGGCTGCCCGCGAGCCGGGCGCTGGCCGGGGTCCTCGGGGTGAGCCGCACGGTCGTGACCGAGGCGTACGAGCAGTTGTACGCGGAGGGCTGGCTGGAAGGCCGCCACGGGTCGGGGACGTACGTCACCGAGGGCGTCGCCGCCCCGTCCGCACCCGACCCAGGGCCGGTCACGATCGAGACGGTGTTCAGGACGGCGGGCCCAGGCGAGATCGACCTGAGGCCAGGTGCCGCCTGGGTCGGGGCACTCGACACTCCCGCTTGGCGGCGCGCGTGGCGCATCGCGTCAGGGATGCCGCCCGAGCAGCGCCAGGACCCGCACGGTCTGCCCGGGCTCCGTGTCGCACTGGCCGACTACATTCGCCGCAGCCGCGGGGTGGTGTGCCACGCGGACGGGCTCCTCGTCACGCGGGGCGCGACGAACGGGCTCGATCTGCTGGCGGCGACCGTCCTGCGTCCGGGGGACCGGGTCGGGGTGGAGGAGCCCGGGTACCGGCGGGCGCGGGCGGTGCTGGCCGGGCGCGGCGCCGAGCTGGTGCCCTGCCCGGTCGACGAGCACGGCCTCGTCGTCGACGGCCTGCCCGACGGCCTGCGCCTCGTCTACACGACGCCCTCGCACCAGTTCCCGATGGGCGGCGTCCTGCCGGTGCCGCGCCGCCAGGCCCTGCTGGCGTGGGCGCGGCGCAACGGGGCGCTCGTCGCCGAGGACGACTACGACGGCGAGTTCCGCTACGACGTCGCGCCGCTGCCCGCCCTCTACGGCCTGGACCCGGACGTCGTGGTCTACCTCGGCACGACCGCCAAGATCCTCACCGCGGACCTGGCCGTCGGCTGGCTCGTGGCCCGTCCCGACCTGGTGGGGCGGATCGCGCGGTGCCGCAGGGAGCTGAACGACCGGACGGCGGTCGTGCCGCAGGACGCGCTGCGGCTGCTCCTGGAACGCGGGGACGTCGACCGGCACGTCCGCCGGATGCGCGCGGAGTACGCGCGGCGCCGCGATGTGGTCGTCCAGGCGCTGGACGGGCTGCCGCTGCGCGGTGACACGGCCGGGCTGCACCTCGTGGCGGACGTCCCGGCGGAGGTGGCGGGACGGATCGTCCGGGAGGCGCGGGAGCGGGGCGTGCTGGTGGAGACGCTCGACCGCCATCACGCGGGCGCGCCGCGGGCGTCCGGCCTGGTGATCGGGTACGGCTCGGCCGCGAGCCGCGCGGAGCTCCGGAAGGGCTGCGAGATCGTCCGCCGGCTCGCGCGGGCGGGCTGAGCCGGAGATGGGGGGCGACCGGGGGAAAGGAGGGTCAGTTGGACATCGCGGAGGACGGCCCGACCGGAACGGGTTCCGGGGCCGGGTGCAGCGGACGCCCCGGCGGCGGATCGGTCTGCGGCGGGCGGACCGGCTCCTGCGGGCGGACCGGCTCCTGCGGGCGCGGCGGCCGCGGGAGAAGGCGCGGCGGGGTCGCGCCGTCGGAGAGGGGCGCGCGCGGCTTCGGGATGGGGGCGACCGGGGTGTCCGGCCCGGTGATGCGGCGGATGTCGATGGCGCCGGGGTCCGGGCGGTCGACGAGCGGCACCTGGGACGCCCCGTAGTGCCCGCCGCGCGCCCAGTCCTTGCGGCTGCGCCGCGCGTGGTACGACTGCGGCGACGGCAGCGGCGGCCCGGCGGGCCAGCGGCGCGGGACGCCCCACGTGTCCAGCCACTGGACGATCGCGTCGACGCCGGTGAGCAGCGTCCCGGTGAACGGCGCCCGGGACTGGCCGACGACCATGATCTGCACGCAGACGCGGCCCTCCCGGCCGACGCGCCCGCCGAGCAGCCGGGCGGCGCGGGTGACGGGCAGGAGCTGGACGATGTCGCCGGTGCCGGGATGCCAGACCAGGTGCGGCGGCCGGTCGTCCTTCAGGAGGTCGGCGGCCGCCGAGCGGGCGGAGACGGTGCGCGGATCGTGCTCGCCGACGCACCAGACGACCCGGGGAGCACCTCCTCGCAGAGCTCCGCCGTCCTGTCGCGCCGGCATGCGGCCGGCTCCCGGCAGCCATGCGTCTGCCACGGTGTGTCCCCCCCAATCGGGCGGTCTAGTCCCGAATGGTCTAGTCCTACTCTCTTAGCCCAGCAAGACGTGAAAAGTCCAGCCTGCCGTCATGGGCCGGGAATGACGGCTTTGACCTCCGGGCGAGGTAGGTGCACACTGCTCGGCTGTCGTCGCAGACCCGTACCCCGGGGCTCCTCGGCTTGCACCTGGCGTTCTGGTTCTCCTCCGGGAGTCTCGGCCAATCCGCCGTTCTCCGCCGGATGCCATGGCGTCATCGCAGGTCAGCGGCATGCTGGACGCCCGGTGAAGCCTCCCTGTAAATCGGCCGGAAGTGGCCGGAGTGTTTCACCGCGCGGACGGCAGGTACCCGGGTGGGGTTCACAGCGTGGACCGAGTCGCGTTCTAATAGGGCGTCATGACCGTTGACGCAGAGCTTCCCTCCGGGGTCCCCGGCATCGACGTCCCCCGCCTGGCGGACTGGCTCGCCCGCGAGCTGCCCGGTACGGGACGCATCGGCGCGATCGACCTGATCGCCGGCGGCCGCTCGAACCTCACCTACGGGATCACCCTGGACGGCGGCCGCCGCATCGTGCTGCGCAGGCCGCCGCTCGGGCACGTCCTGCCGACGGCCCACGACATGGGACGCGAGTACCGCGTGCTGACCGCGCTCGGCGACGGCACGGCGGTCCCGGTGCCGCGGACGCTGGCGTTCTGCGACGACGAGGACGTCATCGGCGCGCGCTTCTACCTCATGGACTACGTCGAGGGACGCGTCCTGCGGAACCGCGAGGACGCCGACGGCATGACGCCCGAGCAGGCGCGGGGCCTCAGCGAGGCGCTGGCGGAGGCGCTCGCCGCCATCCACACCGTCGACGTGCAGGCCGTCGGCCTGGCGGACTTCGGCCGGCCGAGCGGCTACATGGCGCGGCAGCTCAAGCGCTGGGGCAAGCAGTGGGACGGCTCCCAGGAGGCCATCCGCGCCACCGGCACCACCCGGGACCTGCCCGAGTACGACCGGCTCGTGGCCAGGCTCGCCGACCGGCTGCCGGCCGACGCTCCGGCGCGCCTCGTCCACGGCGACTTCCGGCTCGACAACGCGCTCGCGAGGCTGGAGCCCGAGCCGGAGATCGCCGCCGTGGTCGACTGGGAGATGTCGACCCTCGGCGACCCGCTGTCCGACCTCGGGCTGACGCTCGTCTACTGGGCCGAGGCCGCCGACGCGGACAAGCTGCCCGTCGGCGCCACGATCACCTCGGCGCCGGGCTTCTACACCCGGAGCGAGTTCATCGGGCGGTACGCGGCGCTGACCGGCTACGACCTCGCCGACCTCGACTTCTACGTCGCGTTCGCCTGCTTCAAGCTCGCGGTGATCCTTGAGGGCATCCACGCGCGCTTCCTGCAGAAGGCGACCGTCGGCGAGGGGTTCGACCAGATCGGCGCCGGCGTCCCCGTCCTGCTGAACCGGGCGCACCGCACCCTGGACACCGGAACCATCTGACGGACACCGGCACCATCCGACCGCGACGAGTTGAGCGGGGCGCCCCCGGAAGGGGGCGCCTCAGCAGTACGAGACGCGGGCGGAGCCGCCCGGCGAGAAGGAGACCGACCCGGTCCTGCCGCCGAAGCAGAAGACGTTCGTGCGGCGCACGGTCACGCTCGCGGACGCGCCGGCCGACAGGCGCCCGGCCCCGCCCGCGCTCAGCTCACCGGACGTGCCGGTCACCCGCCAGGTCACCGCGCCGTCCACGGCGGTGATGCGGATCGAGCACGACTCGCGGCTGCCCATGCTGCAGCCCGCCACCGACAGCTCGCCGCGCCTCGGGGGCTCGGGCTCGCCGGTGTCCGACGGCGGCGGCCGCAGCGGCGGCCGGGTCGTCGCCGTCCGGGTCGGCGTGGCGGTCGGCGAGGGCGTCTTCGACGGCGACTTCGTCCGGGTCGGGGACGGCGACGTGACCGTGGGGGACGGGTCGGTCGGCGTCGGCTCGGGCTGCCCGGAGGCCACCGGCTCGCCGCTGTCGGCGGGCGCCGGTCCTCCCGCGGACGTGCTCGTCCCGTCGCCGCCGAACGCCGACACCGCTCCCGCCGTCAGCACCACCACTCCCACCGCCACGGCCAGGGCGGCGACGAGGGGGCCGCGCCGCCGGGGCGGGCGCTCGCGGACGCGCGTCGGCGTCGGCTGGTAGGGGAGCGGCCAGCCGTACTCGTCGAATGGCTCGGTCCAAGCGGCGATGGCGCGGCGGTTGCCCGCGCGGTCCTCGGCGGTCGCGGCGGTCAGCACGTCGAGCCGCAGGTCCGCGGGGATCGCCGCGATCGGCAGCACCGACAGCAGCCGGTCGGGCGGCAGCGGCGGCGTCTGCCGCTCCGCGCAGGCCGGGCAGTTCGCCACGTGGCGCACGAGCGCCGCCGCGGCCTGCGGGGGCAGCGGCCACGACTCGGTCAGTGCCCCCACGCCGGGGCAGTCCTCCCAGTGGTTCTGCGCGATGAGGGCCGCGTGCAGCGAGGCGGCGAGGTCCTCGCGGGTCCGCTCGACGAGCGCGAGCGTCTCCTCCAGCGGGATCCCGAGGATGCCGCACAGGTCGACCTCGTCCAGCTCGTGCCGGACCAGCAGGTCGATCGCCTCGCGCTGCCGCCCGTTGAGCGCGGCCAGCGCGCTGTGCGCGAGGAGCCGACGCTCCTCGCGCCGGACGAGCTGCTCCTGGGTCAGCTCGTCGTCGGCCTCGGGCGCCTCCTGCCCGGTGTGCCGGTTGGGGCTGTCGCGGCGCCGCATCGCCTCCTTGCGGGCGATCGCGTACATCCAGCCGCGCAGCCGCTCCGGCTCGGTGAGCCGGTCGATGTGCTCGCGGGCCGCGATGAAGGCGTTGCGCAGTGCCCCGGCCGCCTCCACGCGGTCGCGGAGCAGCCCGTGGCAGTAGTCGTAGAGGAACGGCGCGTAGGTGTCGTAGACCTCGGTCAGCGCGATGACGTCCCCGGCCCGCAGCGCGTTCGCCAGCCTGACGTCGTCGTTCTGCCCGGGCCCTGGCTCACCGGCCACGGGAACCCTCCCAGTCGAATTCGGTGTCGTCGGTCAAACCCCCGGGGAGCGCCGACGCCTGCCGGCCCGCTCTGGTTGCCTGATCTTGCCACCAAGTCGCTGAGATTTCTCCCGGACGCGATGAATTCCGTGACGGAATCGGTACACATTGTGGCCGTTTGGCCTAGTCGACCAGCTTTCGGGCCTACAAAATGTGATATAGATCACGTTTTACGATCAGCGGCCTGGGCCGCCCGGACTTCCCTCCGGCTCGGCGCACGCGAGCGTGACCGACCCGCTCTGCCCGGTCGAGAAGCTGACCGTGCCGCTGCCGCCCGGGGGGACGCAGTTCCCGCTGACCATGACCACGGCCGTCCGGCCGTTGGCGAGCGTACCGCCGCCGCTGGCGCTGAGCCCGGCGGAGGCGCCCGTCACGGCCCAGGTCACCGTGCCGCCCACGGCGCGCACCGGGAGGGCGCATGCGCCGGGGCCGGCGCCGCTGATCGTGCAGCCGCCGACCAGCAGCGTCCCCGCCCGCGGGCGGGTCGTGCTCGGCCGCGGGCTGGACGGCCGGGCCGACCGCGTCCGGGTCGGCGTCGGGGTCGGCGTCGTCGTGGACGGGGTCGGCGTCGGAGTGCTGCTCTCCGTGGGCGTCGGGGACTCCGTGGGCTCCTCGGACTCGCTCGGCGCGGCCGAGTCTGGCGCCGACGTGGCGGGGCCGGGGGAGTCCTGGGCCTCCGTCCCGCCGGTGGGCGAGCCCGGCATGATGAAGAACGCCCCCGCCACGATCAGCACAACGGCGGCGACGGCGGCGAGCACGGGCCAGAGCGCGCGCGGGGCGCCCCGGCGGGGACCGGCTTGCGCCGGCTTCTCGTCCTCGTCGATCGGCCAGCCCCAGGTGTCGAACGGCCCGGCATGGTAGGCGATGTGGTCCAGGTCGCCGGCCAGCGACGGATCGGTGGCGGTGGCCATGACGTGGCCGCGCAGGTCGGTCGGCATCGTCGCGACGGGCATCACCTGCAGCAGCCGCGCCGCGGACAGCGGCCGGTCGCGCTGCGGCGCGCACGCCGGGCACGACTCCATGTGCCCGGCCAGCGAGCGGACGGCCGGGGGCGGGAGCGGCCAGCCGCCCTCGTCCGCGATCGCCGCCGCCTCCGGGCAGCCGCCGCCGTTCCGCACGATGTGCGCGGCGGTGAGCGCGGCGTCGAGGCGGGCGCGGGCCCGGCCGGTCAGGTCGGCGGCCTCGTGCGCGTCCATGCCGAGGACGCCGCCGACCTCCCCGGCGTCCAGGCCGTGCCGCAGCATGAGGTCCAGCGCCTCGCGCTCGCGCCCGCGCAGGGCCGCCAGGCCGCTGTGGACGAGCTGGCGCGCCTCCAGCCGCTTGGCGAGCTCCGCGCCGTCCAGGAAGCCCTCCTCGACCTCCGGGGCCTCGTGCCGCTCGGCGGGCCGCTCCGGGTCGCGGAGGCGCCGCATCGACTCCTTGCGGACGAGCGCGTACAGCCAGCCGCGGAAGCGGTCGGGCTCGCGCAGGACCGGCACGTGCGCGTAGGCGGCGATGAGCGCGTCGTGGAGCGCGCCCGCCGCCTGCTCCTGGTCGCGCAGCAGCGCGTGGCAGTAGTCGTACAGGCGGGCCGCGTAGCGGTCCATGACCTGGATGAGCGCGCTCGGGTCCCCCGCGGCCAGAGTCCGCGCCAGGCGCTCGTCGTCGGCGCGATCGAAACTGGGCCAACCGGACACAAGGTCCTCCCGCGGGCTGTGTTCAGTTTCCTCGTCCGCGTCGTCGGGGACGGCTGGAAGATCCGTTGGGGAGCTTATGCGCTCGTCCGCCGCCGGTGGGCGGCGGAGTGCCGTTTCGCCCGGTGCTCCGGGCGACCCCCCTGATCGGCCGGCCGCCCGAGGCGGCTCGCTTCCCCGTCACGGGCCAGGGAGGGAGGGCGGTCGGAGGCCCGACGGCCCCGCTCCCCGTCGGGCCTCCACCAGGTTGGACGGCCGGGTGCGGCCCTTGGTTGACACGGAACTCCAGGAAAAATCAAGAACTACCTGACGCATCCGGATGATCACGTTTAGCTGATCATCCGGATGCGTCATGGGTGTCGGTCACTGGACGCGGCGGGTCACTGGATGCGGCGGGACAGCGCCTTGAGGAAGATCTTCTTGATCTCCTCGGGGGTCTGCGCGACCTGGACGGTGCCGTTGGTCGCGTCCGCGATCTGCTGCAGCTCGTTGACGTCCACGCCCTGGCCGAACCCGATCATGTTGACCTGGATCGGCTTGTTCGGGTCCTGCATGCTCTTGAGCTTGTCGAGCGTGGTCTTGAGCGAGGGGCCGCCGTCGTCGTCGTTCCGGCCGTCCGTCAGCAGCAGGATCGAGTTGCCGAACTCCGGCTTGTAGGTGTCGTTCATCATCTTGTACGCGGCGAGCATCGTCCGGTACAGCCCGGTGTCGCCGTTCGGCTTCGGCCGCATCGTGTTGAGCTGCGACAGGACGAGGCCGCGCCGGGTGTTGGACCCGATCCGCTCGCCGAGCGGGCCGATCGGCACCGTCGTCTTGTACGGCAGGTCCCCGTCCATGTTCGTCGAGAACAGCCACTGGCCGAGCTCGGTGTCGTCCGACATCATGCTCAGCCCGCCCTGCGAGATCTGGGCGATGGCCTGGAGCCGGTTGACGTTCGAATTGGGCGCGACCTTCTCCAGCATCGAGCCGGACACGTCGAGCAGCGTCAGCATGCGCAGCCCGAGCGACAGCTTCGACCACGCCTGCATGATCTTCGCGACGTCCTCGCTCTTCGGCGCGGGCAGCTGGCGCGGCCGGGCCGGGCTGACGCCGGTCTTCTGGTCGAAGCCCTCCGGCGCCTTGCCGTCCGGGGTGCGGAAGCCCATCTCGTGGACGTCGCTGCGGGTGGCCTCGGTGCTCATCGCCTTCTCCAGCAGGCGGGCGCCCCGCTGCTTGGCGGCGTCCTTGCTGGTGACGGTGAACGGATAGTCCATCGACAGCGTGCCCTCGAGCGGGTACAGCGCGACCGCCGGCTCCTGCGGCTTGGTCCGGTTGTAGCTCCACAGCGCCTGCTCGGACGACAGGGAGATCGGCTTCTTGCCGCCGCCGCCCTTGTTGAAGGCCTCGAACTGCGCGTCGACCGAGGGGACGGTGCTCTCCCGGACGGTCCGCACGATGCCGGTGAAGATCGAGTCCCGGTTGGGGTCGTTCGCCAGCAGCGTGCTGGTGACCATCAGCGAGCCCATGCCCGCCGCGTTCCGCATCGGGTCGGGGACGACCAGCCGCACCGTGCCGGCCGGGATCATCTGGTTCTTGGTGACCGCGCCGCCCGCGGTGCCGCCGGCGGCCTTGAGGAGGTTGTCCCAGGACGGGCTGGCGGTGATGCCCTGCTTCTTCAGCTGCTCCGCGAGCGTCTGCGGCAGGCCCACCACGATCGGGCTCGTCGCCACCGAGGTCTTGGTGGGCACGACGTCGTTCTTCTTGCCGTCGCCGCCGGCCTGCGCCAGCGAGATCCACAGCGACGAGTCGGGGATCCACACGTCCGGGCGCTCGTTGGCCGCGTTCGCCACGCCCTGCCCGGAGATCAGCGTCGACACCGACGACGGCTCGACCTTCTTCACCGTGGCCCGGACGCATTTGCCGTCCGTCTCGTGCGAGCCGTCGTTGAAGCGCTTGGCGGCCTTCTCCACGACCGGCGCGATGTCGGGCGCCACCGCGACCGACAGGCTCAGCGCGTCGTCGCCGGTGCAGCCGCCGCTCTCGGCGAACGCGTACACGCCGACGCCCAGCAGCAGCGCCAGGCCCACGGCGCCGGCCATCGGCCCGATCAGCGCGGTCGCGTTGCGCTTGCGCTTGCGGCGCCCGTACTCGTAGCCGCCGGACTCGCCGCCGTAGCCCCCGGAGCCGCCCGAACCGCCCGAGCCACCGGACCCGCCGGACCCTCCGCCGTAGCCGCCGGAGTCGCCCGGCCCGCCGAAGTACCCGGACGGGCCGCCGTCGGAGCTGCGGATGGAGTCGTACTCGCTGTACCCGGTCCCGGCCAGCGGAGACGAGGAGGCGCCGGGCGGCGGGCCCTGGGGGTTCCCGGACATCGGCTCCCCGGAGCGGCGGCCGCCGCCCTCCCGAGCACCGCCGTACCCGCCGCGGCCGTAGCCGGGGTGCTCACCCGACTGGCGCGGCGTGAACCACTGCGGCGTCTCGCCCGACGCCCCCGGTGCGGCGCCCCGGACGGGCGGCGCGCCCTGCGGACCGGCCGGCGGCTGGGCCAGCGGCTGCCCCTGGCTCTCCCTGGAGCCGAACCAGTCCGAAGACCCGTCGTTGGCGGGGCCGAAGACGGGCCTGGACGGGTCGTATCCGCCCTCCCCCGCCCCATCGGGGATGTCATTGCGATGACGTCCGCTCATGGACCTGCCCTCGATTCACCAGAAACCCGCCGATGTCCCACGGCACTGTAGTAGTACGAACTAGAGGTTACAAAGAACTCAAAACTGATAATGACGCAGGTCATGAGCGTATGTCTCAACGATCCTGGCATTGCCGCCGATCATCACACCCTGCGTACGGGGCGGAACGGTACGCCGTGACGGTCCCGCGAAACCTGCGCGGGCCCGCTCGCGGTTGGCCGGATCCGGACGCCCCATCCCGGTTTCAACGGCAGACTGGGCGCATGGCCCGCCTGGTTCCCGTCACCGACGCCGCCGACCCGCGCCTCACGGACTACGTCCGGCTGCGGGACGTGAACCTCCGCAAGAGCCTGGAGGCCGAGCACGGCCTGTTCGTCGCCGAGGGCGAGAAGGTGATCCGCCGCGCGATCGGCGCGGGTCACCCCGTCCGCTCCCTGCTGATGGCCCGCCGCTGGGCCGAACCCCTCGCCGACGTCCTGGACGGCCTCGACGCCCCCGTCTACCTCGCCGACGACGACGTGCTGGAGGCGATCACCGGCTTCCAGGTCCACCGCGGCGCCCTGGCGTCCCTCGAACGCCTCCCCCTCCCGTCCATCGACACGCTGCTCACCACCGCCCGCCGCGTCATCATCTGCGAGGACATCGTCGACCACACCAATGTCGACGTCCCTGTGCAACATACAGAGCCACCCCGCCGGATCCTGGTCCTAGAGGATCTTGTCGACCACGCGAACGTGGGCTCTATATATAGGTGTGCGGCAGCCCTGGGCGTAGACGCCATCATCCTGTCTCCGAGGTGCGCCGATCCGCTCTACCGTCGCGCGGTGAAGGTGTCCATGGGCGCGGTGTTCGCGATCCCGTACGCCCGCATGACCAACTGGCACGATGACCTGGGCAAGCTGCGCGCCGCGGGCTTCACCCTCCTGGCCCTGACCCCCGACCAGACAGCCACACCTATAGATAAGGCATCAACCGGCGACCGCGTGGCCCTCCTCCTGGGCTCAGAGGGCGACGGCCTCTCATCCCACTGGCTGGACGAGGCCGACGAGCCGGTCTGCATCCCCATGAGCCCGGACGCCATGACCGCCGGCGTCGACTCCCTCAACGTCACCGCAGCCGCCGCCATCGCCTGCCACACCCTCATGAGGCAGTAGCGACGAACAGGGAGAGAGGTGCCACTTCCACAACCTTGATTGATTCGTTCCGGCGACCTTCTTTTGCATCTTCTGCTGACGTGGAAGTTTGTCCTGGGGCGTTTCGATGATCTTTGGCTGGCCACGCTAATTAACGGTGTCCAAGAAGCCTGGATCGTCACGACCAAGACGATCGATGAGAACTTCTTCACCAGTGAGTGACCCAACTGTGGAGGTCATCGCGGTGCAAAACACCTGTTCCGTGGAAACTGACCTAAGTATCGCTGGAAATTTGAGTGAGCCAGTTGTATTACTTGCCTGTTGTATAGGAGCCAGGCGGAGCATGAGAGAGTGCCCATGTATTAGAGCGAATGGCGCCCTATCTCATAGGGTCTCTGGCCCGAAGACCATAAGCCGCGCAGCGGTGAGAGCACCCTAGGCTGAGCGAACAAGTTAATATATTGGGGCGGCCCCAACATTAGGGGCTGTCGGAATGAAGTGCTTCTTTGTCGCTGCTGAAAGGGTCTCATCCAAAAGGGTGCTCGACCCACTCGCCTCTGGGTGGCCAATCATTAGTGGAGAACCAAGTAAAGTCTCTGCATTAGATGTCTGAGGCGGCATGATAGTGCAACGCCTGGCGAGCAGCCAGCCGAACTTATCATCCAGCCACTCACAATACGTTGCCTCACGTCCTTTTATGTCGCTGCGAGTCGAAACAAGGGAGATCGAAGTTGGCTCCATGTCGGCGTTACACTCAGCACGAAGGCGACTTATGATGGCCAGGTAGTCACGGACTGTTAGACGGTTAGAACCATCACATAGATTCACTATGCGTGAAATTTCTCCAGGTGGAGAAGTAAGCAAGTCGGCTAATGCTTTACCTACGTATTCGGCGGAAGAAATCCTCAGTACAGCATCTGAGTCCCCTACCAGCCAGCGCGGGCCCCCCGCGCAGCGGCCAAATCCGAGCAGTTCTTTCGTAAGGAGAAGTACGCCGCCACCTATACGCGATACACGAGGTGACAGTAGGCTCCCTATGCGCACAAGAGAAAATTTAATGCTCGGCGCGTGCGAACCCAGCCATGCTTTTAGCCGAATCTCTACCCGATGCTTGCAATAGTCAAAGTTTCCATAGGTTTCATGGTCGTAGACGAGAGATTCCGGCAGTCTTTCTGGACTCTGTCCACTCACCCTAATAGAGCTGAGTTGGAGATAGTGTTCAACTCTTTCGATTGTCGCGTTGTAGGCATTTAGAAGACCAAGATAATTGGAGATAGTCTGATCGGCGGCGTCTACACTTTGTTGGCGAATATGGCCAAATTTGAACGGCAGCGTTCCATTAAGCCAATAATTAGAATTGATTAGGTGCAGGTCGTTTATGCCCAAGTGATGTTTGCGCAGGTCTCCATAAATCGCGCACACCCTATGGTGATCTCTCCTGGGAATATCTGCCGAGAATAGGAGATTTTTCAGGTAATTGTCTGCCTCGGCTTGGCTGTCCGCCAAGAGAAGCAGTGTTAGTTGAGTACTGGGATCGGAGTCCAAGAGCGGTTTCAACACATGACTAACAACGAAGCCTGCGCCACATGTAATGAAGACTCTACGATCCGACATCTTCGAACCTACTCGCTTCTACACTTAAACGCCGCCAGAGGAGGCAGTGCGTGATGAGAATCTACTAGCCCTACCCCATATATGATTATAGAAATATATGTAAAATGCAACGACCTCTGAGTTTTCTATCGCGAGAAATCTTTCGGGATCGCCTTCAGTGTAAGGGTAGTTTACTACAACCAAAGCACTATCAAATATCATAAAGTTGTGAAAATGAAGGTCGCCAGACTGGGCTGTGAAATTACGTACGAAGTATTGCTTTACAGAAGGATCGCTCAGATATTTCTGGATGCGTCGGCGTCGATTATCTTCCGGGAGGGCCGCCAAATACCTGTAGCGGATACGGCTTTCTTTCAATACCGTGGATATAGCGGCTTCGTACCGACGATGCTCGCCGGACCACCTAGGGACCGAGGGGGCAAGGGCCGCATGTTCAATACTGACTTCGGCACTCTTAATTTTTTCGGCCATAAAATCAAATGCAGAAGTGGCATTCGCGAATGAATAGACTCTAATATCCCCAGCCGCCTGGTTGATCCGGGCGAATTCTCGCTTTAGTTCTGCCTCTATGCGGTCGAGTCGGCGAGTTTTGTCAACCAGCTCTGTTGTTGCCAAAAGAGTTAGTATTCCGAGCCCGACCACCGCCAGATTTTCGACAGTGATAATTTGAAGTTGCCTCAGTAGAATAGCCCCAATGCCGGTGGCTACCGTTATCAAGGTGACTATATTATCCTTGATGAAACGCCATTTGTCTTCATGGTCTATTGTCATAGGCCCCTCGCACATGCGTGTATGCGCTACTCGTCCGGAAGTATCGTGCTCCTGCCCTTGTCGCCAGGTCTCAAGTTTCTGCTAAGAAATTTGATAAGGGAATCGCGGCAATCGGATGAGAAGTCGCCAGGTGTTATGTAGAATGCAGGCTCTTCCACAGGCCAGGCGACCTCTCCTCCAATCACTATCCGGGCGGAGGAATTGAAAAACAGCGGCGCATCGGCATTCGTATCGCCTATGGCTAGAACTATATTCCTTTCCGACCTCAAGCTAGTTGCCGTCGCATACTTGCCTTCAAATATAGCTGGATTATCTTTAACTCTCCCGGTATAAATGCCGTCTATTATCTCAAGTCTTAGAGCAACAACATTCGATATCCCTAGAAAATCGGCATATTTTTCAAGAAGTTCTTGCGGGGATCCGGAAACAATGACGGACTCTACGTCATATCTCCGCAACTGAGACAAGATGATGTCGACAAAAGGAAAGATCGGTCCATCCGTCAGATCTTGATTAACAAATGATAAGGCTAGTTGGTCTAGCTCACCAGCCTCCATCCCTTGTACAGCATGTGCATACTGCCTTGGAGCATTATGTGCAAACGTCCCATACTGTGTAGCGCCACGGAGATACGCGTTGACCGTCTCAAAGAAGGGCTTGCATGCTTGTTCCGATAGAACGCCCCGACTCCGCAGAAAGGTTACCCAGTCTCGCAGGAGGAATCCCGCGCGTAGTGAACCATCCCAGTCGAGAAGTGCCAAATTTCGCTCGACCATGTGTACCCTAACCTCGCCCTATTGGTCGCCTACAAGTGTGGACCTCCTAAGGGGCTAGGGCACCGACCGTCCCTTCGTTAGCACCACTTTATTACCCTGATCAACCCTCCCTGTTGTATGACTTGGAGCAAATGACCGGATCCGGACGGCAGTGTTAACCTGGGTGCGTCTGGTGCTGGCTGTCGAGACCCTGTGCAGTCGCCCGAGTCGGCATCCGCATCGGGCCCGCTACGTGGATGTTCTCCGACCTGCACAGCCGTTAGCTCCCGACCGGGTCCGTACCTGTGGGGCTTGCGGCTGGCGGGAGCAATGATCGAAACCTGTGGATCAACCGGGAAGGGGTGTACCTTCCCGGATCACTAAGCAGGTTCTCGATCAGGCTGGCGTTGCAGCGCCGACTGGGAAGGTACACCCGATGCTCACCGTAGTTCCTGACCCGTCCGAGGGCGATCCGATCGACGAGTCCGGCCCGGCGGCCTCGCTGATCGACCAGATCGTCCGGGAGGGCGCCCGCCGGATGCTGGCCGAGGCGCTGCAGGCCGAGGTCGACGCCTACATCGCCCAGTTCGCCGACCAGCGCGACGAGCACGGACGCCGCCTGGTCGTCCGCAACGGCTACCACCAGCCTCGCGAGGTCCTCACCTCGGCCGGAGCGGTCGAGGTGAAGGCGCCGCGGATCAACGACAAGCGGACCGACCCGGCCACCGGCGAGCGCAAGCGGTTCTCCTCGGCGATCCTGCCGCCGTGGTGCCGCAAGACCCCCAGGCTGACCGAGGTGCTGCCGCTGCTGTACCTGCACGGCCTGTCCACCGGGGACTTCGTGCCCGCGCTGGGGCAGTTCCTCGGCTCGACCGCGGGCCTGTCGGCCTCGGTCATCACGCGGCTCACCGAGCAGTGGAAGGCCGAGCAGCGCGCGTTCGCGATGCGTGACCTGTCGGGCGCCGACTACGTCTACCTGTGGGCTGACTGGATCCACGTCAACATCCGGCTCGAGGAGCACACGGCTGTGCCTGCTGGTGATGATCGGGGTCCGCGCCGACGGCCGCAAGGAACTGGTCGCCCTGGGCGAGGGGTACCGCGAGTCGACCGAGTCCTGGGCCGACCTGCTGCGCGACTGCGCCCGCCGCGGCATGCGCGCCCCCGTCCTGGCGGTCGGGGACGGTGCGCTGGGGTTCTGGGGCGCGCTGAGGGAGGTGTTCCCGCAGGCCAGGGAGCAAAGGTGCTGGTTTCACAAGATCGCCAACGTGTTGGGGGCGATGCCGAAGTCGGCGCATCCGGGGGACAAGAAGGCTCTGGCGGAGATCTGGAACGCCGAGGACAAGGACCACGCGCTGGCGGCGGTGCGGGAGTTCCAGGCGGCCTACGGCGCCAAGTTCGGCAAGGCCGTCGCCAAGGTGGCCGACGACATCGACGAGCTGCTGGCCTTCTACGACTTCCCGGCCGAGCACTGGATCCACCTGCGCACGACCAACCCGATCGAGTCGACCTTCGCCACGGTGCGGCACCGCACCAAGGTCACCAAGGGACCGGGCTCACGGGCCGCCGGGCTGGCCATGGCGTTCAAGCTGATCGAGTCCGCCCAGGCCCGCTGGCGCGCGGTGAACGCACCCCACCTGGTCGCCCGCGTCCGCGCAGGCGCGACGTTCGAGGGCGGCAAACTCCTCGAACGACCCGACGATCAAGCTCCACCCGAAGCAGCCTAGATTCCTGATCCACAGGTATTGACTATTGCTCCTCTGGCGGAGCACGACCCCCGAACCGATCGCCGCGCAGCGGCTCGGTTGGTTAGTGCTCCACGCTCTGCTGGCCGTCTACCAGGCACTGCGGCCGCCGATGGCCGACGCCACGGTCAGCGGCGGGCTGTCGGCCGACCGGGCCAGCTTCACCATCGCCCTGCTCGCCGCCCGCGATTAGGTCGTCCCCGCCGCCGGCGTCATTGCCGACACCCCCATCGACCTGGTCGGGCAGATCGGCCGGGCGATCCTGAACACCCCACTGCCCGCCCGCCGCGACCGCAGCTGTCCCCGCATCGTCAAACGAGCGATCTCCCAACACCGGACCAAAGGCCGGTCGACCGCACCGACCAATGGGCGACCCTCACCGTCGACGTCCTGTACGAACCCCCGTTAACAACCGCCCAAGCCCTTCAACTTTCCGGCCTTGGGAGTAACACTCATCTCCAGTTTGCGCGCCACTCATTCGCACACAAGAATGTCGACGTCCCTGTGCAACACACAGAGCCACCCCGCCGGATCCTGGTCCTAGAGGATCTTGTCGACCACGCGAACGTGGGCTCTATATATAGGTGTGCGGCAGCCCTGGGCGTAGACGCCATCATCCTGTCTCCGAGGTGCGCCGATCCGCTCTACCGTCGCGCGGTGAAGGTGTCCATGGGCGCGGTGTTCGCGATCCCGTACGCCCGCATGACCAACTGGCACGATGACCTGGGCAAGCTGCGCGCCGCGGGCTTCACCCTCCTGGCCCTGACCCCCGACCAGACAGCCACACCTATAGATAAGGCATCAACCGGCGACCGCGT
>NZ_SMKB01000095.1:0-26184 GCF_004348575.1 Actinomadura sp. 7K534 | reverse complement strand
TTACCTGACCCGGGAGGCGAGGCCGATGGCGAGCCTCCCTGGGAAGATCGCGAAGCGATGCCGCGCTCGCACAGGCCAGGTCACGTAGCGAGCCGCTAGGCGAGCGAAGTGGGCCTGGACTGCAATGAACACAGCGGCCCCGGAGGCCGCGCGACCCCCCGCGCGACCTCCGGGGAAAAGGTGCAGGCCGAGAGCACCCCGCAGTTCCCTCGGCCTGCACGTCCATGGCCCCCGATTCGCCCCTCCCTCACACGAGGTCGGGGCCGTAGACCTCCCACAGCTCGCCCGCGAAGAACCTGCCGAAGCTGAGCAGCTTCTCCAGGCCGTCCGGGCCCGACGTCCGGAACGTCGTGAGCTGCCGCGCGAAGTCCGTCAGCCGGATGTTCAGCACCCCCGCCGCGACGACCTCCGCGCCGTCCTCCCCGTCCGCGCCGACGTGCCCGTCGAGCAGCCGCACGTACAGGGTGGATGTGTCCGGCCAGATCCGCGTCGGCGGGCCGTGCAGGACCGTCTTGGTCCCGCTCAGCGTCCGCCGCCGGCCCCCGCCGTCGGTGTAGTGCAGCCGGTACCGCATCAGGCGCCGGTCGTCCGGGCCGTCCTCGACGAACAGGTTGAACGTGCCCTGCTCGACGGGGCGCCGGCCGCCGTGGCCGGTCGCGTCCACCCATCCTTCGGCGCGGGCCTCGTGCGCGGGCTCGGCGATGAAGCGGTCGGTGTCGTCCGCGGTGATCGTCAGGCGGAACGACAGCGGGAGGCGGCCGTCGGCCAGCTCCCCGATCCGCGGGTCGGTCTCCCCGTAGGTGACGAACCCCTTCATCTCCTCGGTGAACGACAGCGACGTACGGCCCGCCGCCACGTCGGACGGTCCCCGCGACCCTCCGTGGCGCCCCGAGAACGAGCCGTACGCCGAGCCGTTCCCCGCCCCGTCAGGCGAGCCGGCCCCCCCGGCCGGCTCGGCCCCCGTGAGAGACGGGACGGTGTCGGCGGAGCCGCCCGCACCCCGCTGCGCGGACGCGTGCTCCAGCATCCGCGTGGCCATCCGGTCGGCATGCGCGGCGATGGTGAGCGAGGGGTTCGGGCCCACCGGCCCCGGCATCGCCGCCCCGTCGGCGATGTAGAGGCCCGGGAACCCGAACACCTCGCCGAAGGCGTCGCAGACGCCCTCGCCCGGGTGGGCGCCCATCGGGGCGCCGCCCAGGGGGTGGACGGTGATGATGCGCTTGCGGAACCACATCGGGTTGTCGGCGTACTCGGCGCCGAGGACGTCCGCGATGCGCTGCATGGTCTTGCGGACCCGGACGAACAGCTCCTCGCTGGTCTCGGCCGACCAGTCCGCGGCGAGCCTGCCGTCCCGCAGATGCAGCCGGCCGTCGGCCGCGTCGCGGCCCATGCCGAGCAGCGGCAGCGAGCTGACCGTGAGGGCCCCGTCGCCGATCAGGTCGGAGATCTCCTTGGACAGGTTGGTGTCCGGCGCGTCCCGGAACAGGTCGGTGAACCGGTCCCACAGGAACTTCACCGCGCGCTCGAAGTCGCGGCCGATGTCGAAGCCGTCGACGATCCAGTCGGTGAAGCCGGGGTAGCCGCCGTCCTGGATGTAGGCGCCGCGCCCCGCGCCGGGCACGCCGTCCAGCTCGTCGGGCAGCCGGATCGCGGTGGTGATGACCGGGCCGCGGCTGGCGTTCAGCGGGCGGACCCGGTTGCGGTCCCTGGCCCGCAGCAGGAACGTCAGCAGGTCGCCGTTGCCGCTGAACCGCGTGCCGAGCGCGTCGCCGAGGCCGGGGAACGCGGCCCGCGACTTCAGCAGCAGGAACGTGGTGCCGTAGGTGCCGGCGCCGAGGACCAGCCGGTCGCAGCGGATCGTCCGGACGGGCGGGCGGCTCTTCTTCGCGGTCAGATCGGCGTGGTGGACGTAGTCGACCTCGTACCCGCCGCCGGGCCGCGGCCGCAGCGCCTTCACCTCGTGGGACGTGCGGATGTCGGCGCCGTGGTGCGCCGCCGCCGACAGGTAGGTGTGGTCGAGGCTGTTCTTGGCGCCGTCGTTGCAGCCGATGTCGCACTCGCCGCACAGCCGGCACGTCCGCCGCGGGACGCCGTGGATGTTGCCGTACCCGGCGTCGGCGATGGGCAGCCCGAGGGCGGGGGCGCCGCCCGCCTGGGAGGCGAAGCTGACCGCCAGCGGCGGCAGCGTGCACTGGAGGCCGAGCTCCGCCGCGGCGTCCTGCATCGCGTGCGCCTTCGGGGTGTCGTCGTACGGCACCCGGTCCAGCGGGTACGGCGTCGCGCCCAGCATCTTCTCGACGGCGTCGTAGTGCGGGTCGAGGTCGGCGCGCGAGATCGGCCACGGCTCGTATCCGCCGCCGCCCGGCAGGGGCCGGTCGTGCACGAACCAGTTCTCGTCCTTGCGCAGCAGCACGTTGGCGTAGATGAGGGAGCCGCCGCCGAGCCCGGAGGACACGACCGAGTCGCAGCCCTTGAAGCTCCACACGTCGAACATCCCGTACAGCCCGGCGTCGGGGTCCCAGAAGGCCCGTCCCATCTGGGCGGGCGAGCGCGGGAAGGCGCCCGGGGGGTAGGGCTGCCCGCGCTCCAGCAGCACGACCTGCCGCCCGGCCTGCGCCGCCCGGTACGCGGCCACCGAGCCGCCGAAGCCGGAGCCGACGACGAGGGTGTCCACGTGCTCGATGTCCCTGTGCTCGATGTCCCTGTGCCCGGTGCCGTGTCCCACGTCAGCCCGCCTTCCGCTTCAGGAAGTCGAGGACCTGCGGGAACACCTCGGTGTCGGCGTTCGCGCCCATGAACGGGTCCTGGTGGCCGTAGCCGGGCAGGACCGCCAGCTCGTGCAGGCCGGGCGCGGCCGATTCGAGCAGCCGGTGGCAGACGATGTTGGAGTCGGTGAACACGTGGTTGCGGTCTCCGGTGAGGAACAGGATCGGCGTGGTGACCGCCTCGGCGCCCGCCAGGTAGTCGGCGGGCAGGTCCGCGTGGGCGGGGTCGCGCCGGTCGTACTTCACGGCCCGGCCGGCCTTCACCATGGCGTGGACGTGCCGGTAGTAGTGGACGTTGCAGGCCCCGAACAGGTCGGGGAGGCGGCCGTGCGTGACCGGCGACATCTTGTCGTGCGAGAAGATCGGCTTTCCGCCGCCCCACATGAAGCTGAGCATGTGGCACGCGGGCTCGTCGCACGAGCGGTGGAACGGCGCGACGGCCTTGGCGAGCATCCAGCCGCGGGTCAGCACGGGGGCGTCGCCGAAGCGCGGGTCGATCTGGCACGGTCCGAGGACGTACTCCATCAGCACCGGCCCGTACCGCAGCTTGAGCTTCGACCAGGCCGGGGTCCGCGGCGTCAGCGAGACGCTGTTGCAGGTCAGGCTGGTGATGCCGGTGACGGTCCCGGCGAACAGCGCCATCGAGAACGACACCGAGCCGAGGCAGTGCGCGATGACGTGCACCCGCCTGTCCCCGATGTGGCGGCGCAGCTCGTCCAGCGCCGCCGGGTGGTCGTGGAGCGCGATGTCGTCGAGGTCGTGGCGGTGGGTCTCGCTGTTGTAGGGGAACCGCCCGCTCATCCGGAAGTCCAGCGTCCACACGTCGCCGAACCCGGCGTCGTGCAGGAAGTTCACCAGGTTGGCGTGCTCCGGCATGATGTACATGTCGCTGGACGTCGTCAGGCCGTGCACCAGCAGGACCACGTCGTCGGAGGCGGCGCGGCGGAAGCGGGTCAGGTTCAGGGTGAGCCCGTCGGCGGTGACGAACGGATGGTCGGACACCTCGGCGTCGGCGACGCCCGCGCGGGTGAAGCGCGCGATCCGCTGCTCGTCCATCTCGATCCCCTCCGCATCTGACGCCATAACCTTGCCAAACACGCACATCGGCGCGGCATCGTGGAGAACCCGTACTTACGTGCGTGATCGGACCCGCCGTACCTACGGGACCGACGTGAACTAAGAGTCGAGATCAGCCTGTGTGGTTCACTCTGGGCGGTTCATGGCGGTCGCGACCCCGACCCGGGACGTGACGCCGATCTTCGCGAACACCCGGGACAGGTGGGTCTCCACCGTCCGGACGCTGAGGAACAGCCGCTCGGCGATCTGCTGGTTGCTGCAGCCCTCCACCACGAGGAGGGCGATCTCGTGCTCGCGCGGCGACAGCCCGAACGGCAGCTTCTCCCTGCCCCCGGCGGCGGAGGCGGCCCGGCCGGGCGCCGGGACGCGGACGCCGAGGCGGCGCTGCTCGCGGACGGCCTGCGCGTGCAGCCCCCGCATCCCGCACGCCTCGAACGTGTCCGCCGCCGCGCGCACCCGCTCGCGGGCCGCCGCGCGGTCGCCGGCGGCCGCGTGCGCGAGGCCCGCGGCCAGTTCGGCGCGGCCGGCCTCGGGGCGGCGGCCGGCCTTGGTCAGCAGGTCGGCGGCCTCGGCGGCCAGCGCCGCCGCGCCCGCGGGGTCGGCGGCGCGGACGGCGTGCGCGCGGGTGAGCCGGGCCAGGCCCACGTCGCCGGTCAGCGCCGGGTTGGCGATCGCCTCGGCGATGTCGGCCCATTGCGCGGCGTCGGCCTGGTCGCCCTGCGCCGCGCGCACGGACGCGAGCGTCTCGGCGCAGATCACCAGGGTGCTGAAGTCCAGGCCCTGGGTGCCGTCGCCGCACGCGGCGACCAGCGCCTCGGCGCCCTCGTCGGGCCGCCCGGCGCCGATGATGGCCAGGGCGCGGGCGACGTGCGCCATGTGCGTCCACCACTCGCCCGAGCCGGTGTCGTTGGCGACCGCCTCGTCCCCGGCCTGCAGCGCCCGGTCGTGGTCGCCCATCCAGGACGCGGTCAGGCACTGCTGGATCAGCCCGTAGGCCAGGACCTCCTGGGAGCGCAGGTCGCGGCCGACGGCGGTGGCCTCGTCGGCGACCGCGGCGGCCTCCGCCATCCGGCCCTGCAGGGCCAGCACCCGCGACTGCCCGGCCAGCATGTAGCCCAGGATGAACGTCTGGCCCGTCGTGCGGGTGATCGACACCAGCCTTTCGGCGTGCCGCAGCGCGCTGTCGTACATGCCGAGGAACGACTCGGCGAACACCAGCCAGGCGAAGCAGTCCAGGCAGTCGGCGAAGTCGTTGTCGGACGCGGCGGAGAACAGCTGGTCGGCCCGCTGCGCGTAGCGGATGGCCTCCTCGACCTCGCCGCGCCCGTAGGCCACCATCGGCCGCATCGACGCCACGGCCGCGCGCAGTCCCGGGCCCCACTCGGGGGCGCTCTCGGGGATGCTGTCCAGGACGGCGTGCGAGCCGCGGGTGTCGATCCGCTGGATCCGGTCGGCGACCAGGCGGATCCGCAGCAGCACCGCCTCGGGGGTCTGCCGGTCGGTGATGCGGCGCAGCTCGTCCAGTACCAGCGCCCGCGCCTCGTGGATCCGGCCGAGCTGGCGCTCCATCACCGCGCACAGGTGCACCGTCCGGGCGCGCCGGACGGTGTCCTCGGCCGGCAGCAGCCCCAGCAATGTGCGGGCGGTCTCGCGGCCCTGCTCGGCGTGCCCGCTG
This sequence comes from Actinomadura sp. 7K534, assembly GCF_004348575.1. NCBI lineage: Bacteria > Bacillati > Actinomycetota > Actinomycetes > Streptosporangiales > Thermomonosporaceae > Actinomadura > Actinomadura sp. 7K534. The sequence goes on along the minus strand of NZ_SMKB01000095.1, from coordinate 20,667 downwards.
ACGGCCTGGACGTGCGCGAGCTCGACCAGCAGCTCGATCCGGTCGGGGTGCGCGCCGCCGGCACCCGCCTCGGCGGTGCCGGGCATCAGCTCCAGCGCCGCCTCCAGCCAGTACGCGGCGGTGGCGGGCGCCTGGAGCGCGACGACCCGGGCGGCCTCCACCAGCGTCCCGATCGCCTCCCGGTCGCCGAACCGCGCCGACCGCACCACGTGGTGGGCGCGGACGGACGCCGGCGCGCCCAGCTCGGCCAGCCGCGCCGCCACCCGCGAGTGCGCGGCGAGCCGCCAGCCCGCCGCCGTCGATGCGTAGGCGACGTGCCGCACCAGCGGGTGCCGGAACCGGAACCGCCCGCCGGCGGTGGGGCGCACCACGTCATGGCCGGTCAGCACGTCCAGCGCGGCCAGCGCGGCGTCCTGCTCCATCTCCGCGGCGACCGCGGCGAGCGCGGGCTCGAACACGTCCGCGGCCACCGCCGCGCCCCGCGCCATGAGCAGCGCCTCGGGCGGCAGCGCGCTCAGCTCCACCTGCAGGGCGGCCCGCACCGCGGGCGGCACCTCGGTCAGGCTCGCGACGCCGTCCTCCCAGCCGTGCGGCTCCGCGCCGCCCCGGCCGGCCGGGACGGTCCCGTCGCCCATCTTGGACAGGGCCTCCAGGTAGAACGGGTTGCCGCCGCTGGCCTTGAACAGCGACTCGCACCGCGACCTGCTCACGCCCGGCCCGAGGAACTCGGCCACCTCGCTCTGGGTGAGCGGATCGGCGGTGATCCGCACGCCCTGCGGCCCGGCCGCGTCCACGAGCGCCGCCAGCCGCGGCGTCGCCTGCGCGGGCCGGTAGGCGACCGCCACCAGCACCCGGGCGCGCGGCGGATGGCGGACCAGGTGGTCCAGCAGCTCGATCGTCGCGTCGTCGGCCCAGTGCAGGTCGTCCAGGATCAGCACCAGCCCGTCCGGCTCGGCGAGGTCCTCCAGCAGGTGGCGGACGGTGCGGTGCAGCTGGTACCGGGCCACCTGCGAGTCGGGGGAGGCCGCGCCGCCGGCGAGCTGGGCCGGGTCGGCGGGGTCGGACAGCGCGGGGAAGACCGTCCCGAGCAGTCGCAGCGCGTTCGGAGGCAGGGCCGGGGCCTGCTCCTCCAGGCGGTAGTCGAGTGCGTCGACCACGGCGCCGAACGGCATCTCCTGCTCGAACTCGGCGGCGCGGCCCGCGACGAACGGCAGCTTGCGCGCGTTCGCGGCGTCCGCGAGCTCGTTCAGCAGCCGTGTCTTGCCCGCGCCGGGCTCGCCGACCAGCGCCAGGAAGCCGTAGCCCCGCTCGGCGGCCTCGAGGACGCGGCCGATCTCCTGCAGCGCCTTCCGCCGCCCGACCAGCGGCGTGTTGCCGGGGGCGTCCCCGGCATCGCGGGCCGCACGACCCTGCATGTCCACACCCCAACAGCGACAGGCGGCCGATACGCCGTGATCATGGTTACGTTGCGGTTCCTGAGAATTGGCGTGATTCACCTTATCGGGTGGAACGTCAATAAGGTGGGGCAACGCCGCAGCCAGCGCGTCGTCCCACCGACCGGCCTCCTTCGCGAGCTTCCTCTCACGGCCATCAACGTCCACTGCTATGAACCGTTGCGGGACGCCCCGTGTCAACCTCGGGAGGGTAAACCGTCTCGTCGTCGTGACATCGCGCTTCCCGTCGTCACGGTTCCAGGCCGAGGTGGGTCGCCGCCGCCGCCCACGCGGACTCGCCGCCGGACGGCTCCCAGCGGCGCAGCGGCTGGGTCGCGGCCACGAGGGCGCGGGACTCGGCCAGGCCGCCGAGCACGCCGTGCGCGCGGGCCTGGGTCAGGACGTTGCCGAGCGCGGTGGCCTCCACCGGCCCGGCGACGACCGGCAGGCCGCAGGCGTCGGCGGTCAGCCGGCACAGCAGGTCGTTCCGGCTGCCCCCGCCGACCAGGTGCACCACGTCGATCTCCCGCCCGGACAGGCGGGCCGCCTGCCGGAGTGTGGCGCGGTGCGCGAGGGCGAGGCTGTCCAGGACGCAGCGGACGGTCTCGGCGCGCGTCGCCGGCTCGGGGAAGCCGCGGCGGCGGCAGTGCGCGGCGATGCGCGCGGGCATGTCGCCGGGCGGCAGGAACTCCGGGTCGTCGGGGTCCACGAGGCGGCGCAGTCCCGGGACGCGCGCCGCCTCGGCGAGGAGGGCGGGCAGGTCGGGGCCGCCCCAGGCCCGCAGGCACTCCTGCAGAAGCCACAGGCCCATCACGTTGCGCAGGTAGCGGACGGTTCCGTCGATGCCGCCCTCGTTGGTGAAGTTGGCCTCGCGGCTCGCCTCGGTCAGGACGGGGGCGTCCAGCTCCACGCCGACGAGCGACCAGGTGCCGCAGGAGATGTAGCCGAACCGCCCGGTGGTGGTGGGGACGGCGGCGACGGCGGACGCGGTGTCGTGGGAGCCGACGGCGGCGACCCGCAGGCCGGCGTGGCCGGTCTCGGCCGCCACGTCCGCGCGGACGGTGCCGATCGTCTCGCCCGGGTTCCGGAGGGGCGGCAGGAGCCCGGCCGGGAGGTCGAGCTTCGCCAGGAGGTCGCGCGACCACGTGCCGTCGCGGACGTCCAGCAGGCCGGTCGTGGACGCGTTGGTCCGCTCGGCGCCGATCTCGCCCGTGAGCCAGTAGGCGAGGAGATCGGGGATCAGCAGGAGCGTGGCCGCCCGGGACAGGTCGTCCGCCGCCAGCTGGTAGATGGTGTTGAACGGGAGGAACTGCAGGCCCGACGTCCGGTAGAGGAGGTCGTCCCCGAGTTCGGCGCGGACGCGCTCCATCACGCCGTCGGTGCGCGAGTCCCGGTAGTGGACGGGGTTGCCGATCAGGCGGCCCGCACCGTCCAGCAGCCCGTAGTCGACGGCCCACGAGTCGACGCCCACCGAGGCCAGGCCGGGCGGGGCGGCGCGCAGGCCGTCCAGGACGTTGCCGTAGAGCCCGAGGATGTCCCAGTGCAGGGTGCCGCCGACCCGGACGGGACGGTTGGCGAAGCGGTGGAGCTCGGTCAGCTCCAGGGAGCCGGGCCGGACGCGCCCGGCCATGACGCGCCCGCTGGATGCCCCCAGATCGACGGCCGCGAAGGTCGCTTCACTCATGGACGACCAGTACCTCCAAGGTGCGGGGGCCGTGCACGCCCTCCACCCGGGACAGTTCGATGTCGCTCGTCGCCGACGGGCCGGACACGAACGTCAGCGGGCGGCGCGGGTCGAGCAGGCCGAGCGCCTCGGGCACGTCCGGCGCGACCTGGCCGGCCAGGACGACGATCAGGTGGTAGTCGGGGACGAGCGACAGCGCGCGGGGCCCCTGCGCGGCGCCGTGGTCGAGGACGATCGTGCCGGTCTCGGCGATCGCGGCGGCGCAGCCGGTGACCGCGCCCGCCAGCCCGTCGAGGGACGCGGTGGAGAAGTCGCGGACGAGCGGCGCGTCCGTCGCGGACGTCCACTCCGGCGGCAGGTCCGAGGGAACGCCGTACGCGCCGGGACGGGCCGCCAGCCGATCTGCGAGCACCGGGGCCACCTCCGCGGCGGACACCCGCAGGACCGTGGCCCGGTAGTCGGCGACCCGCTCGGCGAACAGGCCGAGGACGCCTTCCCCGTGGTGGCCGCCCTCGTGGTGGCGGCGCAGGTAGCCGCGGTCGATCCGGTCGTAGGCGGCGGCGACCTCGGCGGGCGGCCGGGAGGGCACGATCCCGTCGATCCGGCGGAGGATCTCCTCGCGCGCGTTCACCGCCCGCCCTCCTTCCTGCCGCCGTCCGTACGGGCCCACCAGGCGCGGAACGACTCCGGCGGCGGCGCGGGCGCGTCCCGCGTCTCGGTCCACGCGCGCAGCGGCCCGGGCAGCCGCCGGATCCGGCCGCCGCGCGCCACGGCGCGGCGGGACGCGGACGCCGCGCGCTGCGCGAGCCCGAGCCGGGTGGGGGAGCGCAGCGTCCACCCGGCCGCCGTCATCGCCACCCGTTCGAGGGGGTGGCGGGGGCCCTGCTCGACGGCGCGGGTCCGCAGGTGGACGAGCACCTCCGGGATGTCGATCGCGACCGGGCACGCGTCGAAGCACGCCCCGCACAGCGACGACGCGTAGGGCAGCGAGGCGTCCACGTCCGACCCGATGCCGCGGATCTGCGGCGACAGGATCGCGCCGATCGGCCCCGGGTACGGCGACCCGTAGGCGTGGCCGCCCGCGCGGCGGTAGACCGGGCACACGTTCAGGCACGCCGAGCAGCGGATGCAGCGCAGTGCCTGCCGGCCCACCTCGTCGGCCAGCGTGGCGGTGCGGCCGTTGTCCAGCAGGACGAGGTGGAAGTCGCGCGGGCCGTCGCCGGGGGAGACGCCCGCCCAGGTGGAGGTGTAGGGGTTCATCCGCTCGGCCGTGGACGAGCGGGGCAGCAGTTGGAGGAACACCTCCAGGTCCCGCCAGCTCGGGACGATCTTCTCCACGCCCATCACCGAGATCAGCGTCTCGGGGAGCGTCAGGCACATCCGCCCGTTGCCCTCCGACTCCAGCACGACGAGCGTCCCGGTGTCGGCGACGGCGAAGTTCACGCCCGACACGGCGACCTTCGCCGAGAGGAACTTGGCGCGCAGGTGCCGGCGGGCGGCCTCGGCCAGCTCGGCGGGGGAGTCGGTCAGCCCCTCGGGCGCGTCGTCCATCGCGCGCAGGAAGATGTCGCGGATGTCGGCCCGGTTGCGGTGGATGGCCGGGACGAGGATGTGCGACGGGCGGTCCTCCCCGAGCTGCACGATCAGCTCGGCGAGGTCGGTCTCGTAGGCGGTGACGCCCTCGTCGGCCAGGAACTCGTTCAGGCCGATCTCCTGCGTCGCCATCGACTTGACCTTGACGACCTCGGCCTCCCCGGTCGCCTTCACCAGATCCGCGACGATGCGATTGGCCTCTCCCGCGTCGCGGGCCCAGTGCACCGTCCCGCCCGCCTCGGTGACCCGCTCCTCCAGCAGGCGCAGGTAGTGCCCGAGGTTCTCCAGGACGTGGTCCTTGATCTGCTTGCCCGCCTCGCGCAGCGCCTGCCAGTCGTCCAGTTCGGCGACCGCCGCCGCGCGCCGCTCCCGGATCGTGGTGGTCGCGTGGGCGAGGTTGCCGCGCAGCCGCGGGTCGGCCACCGCGCCGCGCGCCGCCTCGGGGAAGGACGGCATCCCGAGGTATGTCGGCATCGCTTCGCTCATGAGGGCTCCTCCTCCGTGGAGGCGAGGATCTCGGCGAGGTGGACCGTCCGCACCCTGGCGCGGGTGCGGGTGAGCGCGCCGCCGATGTGCATCAGGCACGAGTTGTCGGCGGCGCAGAGCGCCCGCGCCCCGGTGGCCCGGACGGCGGCGACCTTGTCCGCGCACATCGCGGCCGACACCTCGGAGTTCTTCAGCGCGAACGTCCCGCCGAACCCGCAGCACTCGTCCGCGTCGGGCAGATCGGCCAGGTCGATGCCGCGGACCTCCCGCAGCAGCCGCAGCGGGCGGTCGCCGACGCGCAGCATCCGCAGCGAGTGGCACGTCGGGTGGTAGGCGACGCGGTGCGGGAAGTAGGCGCCGACGTCGGTGACGCCCAGCACGTCCACGAGGAACTCCGACAGCTCGTGCACGCGGGACGCGACGCCGGCCGTCCGCGGCGCGAGCCTCGGGTGCCAGTCGCGGACCATCGCGGCGCACGACGCGGACGGGGTCACGACGGCGTCGTACGGCTCGAACGTCTCCGCGAACCCCTTCACGAGGGGGAGGGCCTGCCGCCGGTACCCGGTGTTGAGGTGCATCTGCCCGCAGCACGTCTGCCCGGCCGGGAACTCGACGTCGTGGCCGAGCCGCCGCAGCAGCCGCACCATCGCCTTGCCGGTCTCCGGGTACAGGGTGTCGTTCACGCAGGTGAGGAACAGTGCGACCTTCATGGGCTCCCTCCCGCGGCGGGACGGCTGGACTCGCGCACCACGAGCTCGGGCTGGAACATGACCTGCTGGTGGGCATGCCCGCCCGAGTCGTCGCACTCCTCCAGCAGCAGCTCGGTCGCGATCCGCCCGAGCTGGTAGGTGGGCTGCCGCACCGAGCTCAGCGGGACCGCGGCCGCCGCGGAGAACTCGATGTCGTCGTACCCGATCAGCGCGATGTCGGCCGGGACCTTCAGCCCGGCCTGCAGCAGCACCCGCAGCACGCCGAGCGCGAGCAGGTCGTTCGCGCAGAAGATCGCGTCGGGCAGCGGCGGGCCGGCCTCCAGCAGCCGCCGCGCCGCCTCCTGCCCGGACCGGGCGTTCATCGCGCCGACCGTGATCTCGCGCATCGCCTCGCGGCCGAGCCCGGCGGCGCGCAGCGCCCGCAGCGCGCCCCTGCGGCGGTCCGCGCACTGCCGCAGGACGCTCGGGCCGGTGACGAACGCCAGCGTGCGGGCGCCGCCGTCGAGCAGCTCGCCGACCGCGAGCTCGCCGCCCGCGACGTCGTCGACGGCGACCGAGCACTGGTTGGTGCGGGGCGTCGGGTGGTCGAGCAGCACCACCGGGACGCCCCGGTCCTGAAGCCGGACCGCGGCCTCGCCGTCGTCGCCGACCGGGGTCAGCAGGACGCCGCGGACCCGCTGCTCGGCGAACACCCGCAGGTTGCGCTGCTCCCGCTCGTCCGACTCGCCGGAGGACGACAGGATCACCGCGTAGCCGCGCTCGCTGGCGGTGTCCTCGACGCCGCGGGCGACGTCGGTGAAGAACGGGTTGGCGAGGTCGAGGACCATCAGCCCGATCGTGCTGCTGTGCCCGGCGCGCAGCGTGGACGCCGAGCCGTTGCGGACGAAGCCGAGATCGCGGATGGCGCGCTCGACGCGGATCCGGGTGGCCTCGGCGACCCGTTCGGGGCGGTTGAGCACGTTGGACACGGTGCCCGGCGAGACGCCGGCGTGCGCCGCGACCTGCTTGATGCCGACCGTCCTGCTCAGCGGCTCGGGACGTCCGGTCGCCTCTGTGCTCACTCCGTGTGCCCCCGGTCCGTTCGATGTGCCGCTCACTCTGGCCACCGAATTAAAACGTGTCAAGCCCACCTTCGGCGCGCCGGGATGCGGTTTCCGGCCGCGTCGCACGGCGGCGATCGATCTTGAAAATCACGCAGCCCTTGCGTAACCGGGGCTGCGGCGGGTTCGGGCCGCACTTTCCGGACACCGCCCCCTTGACGGCCGCGCGGCCGGTCTCTAGCGTCCTCGGCAACATCTGGTTAAAACGTTTTTCATCCGTACGGCACAGACGTGCCCCGCGAGGAGGGTCGCGATGGGTGCACCCGGCCGGTCGGCGCCGCCGACATTGGCACTGGTCAACGTGAGCAAGTCGTTCGGCGCCGTGCGCGCTCTGCAGGAAGTCGCCCTGGAGCTGCACGCGGGCGAGGTGCACGCGCTGGCCGGGGAGAACGGCGCGGGCAAGTCCACCGTCGTAAAAACGTTCGCAGGCGTGCACCGCCCGGACGCGGGCGAGGTCCGGGTGGACGGCGAGCCGGTGACGTTCCACGGCCCCGCCGACGCGCAGGCCGCCGGGGTCGCCGTCATCTACCAGGAGCCCACCCTGTTCCCCGACCTGTCGGTCGCCGAGAACATCTTCATGGGCCGCCAGCCCCGCACCCGCGCCCCCCTCCCGGGGCTCGCCCGCATCGACCGCCGCGCCATGCACGCCGCGACGGCGGAGCTGTTCCGCCGGCTCGGCGTCGCGCTGGACCCGCAGCAGCCCGCCCGCGGCCTGTCGATCGCCGACCAGCAGGTCGTCGAGATCGCCAAGGCCATCTCCCGGGACGCGCGGGTCCTGATCATGGACGAGCCCACCGCCGCGCTCACCGGCCAGGAGGTCGACCGGCTGTTCGCGGTGACCCGCACCCTCGCCGAGGCGGGCTGCGCCGTCCTGTTCATCTCGCACCGGCTGGAGGAGATCTTCAGCCTGTGCCACCGGGTCACCACGCTGCGCGACGGCGCCTACGTCGCCACCGACCGCACCGCGGACCTCACCCCGGACGACCTCGTCCGCCGGATGGTCGGCCGCGACCTCGACGCGCTGTACCCCAAGCAGGACGTGGCGCCGGGCGAGGTCGCGCTGAAGGTGTCCCGGCTGACCCGCGAGGGCGCCTTCACCGACGTCTCCTTCGAGGTCCGCCGCGGCGAGATCGTCGCGCTGGCCGGGCTGGTCGGCGCGGGCCGCAGCGAGGTCGCCCGCGCGGTCTTCGGCGTGGACCGCTGGGACGCCGGGTCCGTGGAGGTCACCGGCCGGCCGCTGCCGCCCGGCAGCCCGACCGCCGCGATGGCCGCGGGGCTCGCGCTCGTCCCCGAGGACCGCCGTCAGCAGGGCCTGGTCATGGACATGTCCATCGAGCGCAACATGGGCCTCACCCAGCTGCGCGCGCTGCGCCGCGAGACCGGCCGCGCCGGCCTCATCTCCCGGAAGGTGGAGCGGAGCCGCGCCGCCGACTGGGGGCTGCGGCTCCAGCTCAAGTACTCGCGGCTCACCGACGCCGTCGGCGTCCTGTCGGGCGGCAACCAGCAGAAGGTCGTGCTCGCCAAGTGGCTGGCGACCGAGCCGGACGTGCTGATCGTGGACGAGCCGACCCGCGGCATCGACGTCGGCACCAAGGCCGAGGTGCACCGGCTGCTGTCGGAGCTGGCCGCGCGGGACATCGCGGTGCTGATGATCTCGTCCGACATGCCGGAGGTGCTCGGCATGGCCGACCGCGTCCTCGTCATGCACGAGGGCCGGCTGACCGCCGAGATCCCGCGCGCCGAGGCGACCGAGGAGAGCGTGCTGGCCGCCGCGACCGGCCGCGCCGGGACCGGAAGGGCGGCCTGAGCCGATGACCCTACTCACCCAGTCTCCGGCCCGGCCGGGATCGGGCGGCGCCGGCGGGGGCGGGCGCCGCCTGGTCGAACTCGTACTGCGCGCCCGCGAGCTGAGCATCCTCGGCGCGCTGGTCGTGCTCGTCGTCGGCACCACGATCGCGAACCCGCGCTTCCTGTCCGGGCAGGGCGTGACGGACATCTTCCTCAACGCCTCGATCCTGGTGCTGCTCGCCGTCGGGCAGAGCGTGGTCGTCGTCACTCGCAACATCGACCTGTCGGTCGGGTCCGTCGTCGGGCTCGTCGCGTTCACCACCGGGAAGTTCGCCTCCGGCGGGGACCGGAACGTCGTCCTGGTGCTGGTGATCGGCGTCCTCATCGGGCTGACCTGCGGGCTGGTGAACGGTTTGCTGGTCAGCTTCTGCCGGGTGCCGTCCCTGGTGGTCACCCTCGGCACGCTGTACGTGATCCAGGGGCTCGACTACCGCATCGCCCAGGGCGACCAGATCAGCGCGTCCGAGCTTCCCGCGTCGGTCCTCAGCCTCGGCAACGACGGCGTCCTCGGCATCCCGTACCTGCCGATCATCACCGTGGCCGTGATGCTGGCCGTGGGCTACTACCTGCGCTCCTACTCGTCCGGGCGCGAGTTCTACGCCATCGGCTCCAGCCCGGAGGCCGCGATGCTCGCCGGCGTGCCGATCCGCCGCCGCGTCCTCACCGCGTACCTGGTCAGCGGCGCCCTCGCGGGCCTCGCCGGGGTGCTGTGGCTCGCCCGGTTCGGCACCGTCGTCGCGGACGCCGCGCACGGCTGGGAGCTGACGGTCGTCGCCGCGGTCGTGGTCGGCGGCGTCGCCATCACCGGCGGCGTCGGCACCGTGTACGGGGCGGCGCTCGGCGCGCTGCTGCTCACCACCATCGGCAGCGTGCTGGTGGTGCTCAAGGTCAACTCGTTCTGGCAGGAGGCGATCACCGGCGTCCTCCTGCTGCTGGCCATCAGCGTCGACCGGCTGCTGGCGCTCCGCGTCACCCGGGCGCTGAAACAGCGGTCGCTGGAGTCGGCCGTCCACCATGACGTCCCCCGCGACGTCCCCGCGGAGGAAGGGAGGGACCGGGCATGAGCCGGCTGGGACACCTGGTGCGGTGGGAGACCGCCATCACCGTGCTGCTGGTCGCGGTGTTCTTCGGCGGCGCCGGATTCTCGCCCGACTTCGCGAGCAACGGCAACCTGTCGTTCGCGCTGCTCGACCTCAGCGAGATCGCGCTGATCGCGCTGCCGATGACGCTGCTGGTCGTGTGCGGGCAGGTCGACCTGTCGGTGGCCTCCGTCCTCGGCCTGTGCAGCGCCCTGACCGGCAGGATGTGGGACGGCGGGATGGCGATCGAGACGATCATCCCGATCGTCCTGGCCGTCGGGCTCGCCTGCGGGCTGGTCAACGGGCTGCTCGTCACCAGGCTGGGGCTGCCGTCCCTCGCCGTCACGATCGGCACCATGACCCTCTACCGGGGCCTCGCGTACGTGACGCTCGGCACCGGCGCCATCTCCGAGTTCCCGGTCACCTACACCGACCTCGCGACCTCGACGATCCCCGGGACCCCGATCCCGTACCCGATCGCGCTGTTCGCGCTGCTCGCCGTCGTGACCGGCGTCGTCCTGCACGCCACCGGCATCGGCCGGTCGCTGTTCGCGATCGGCGCGCAGGAGGACGCCGCGTACTTCGCCGGCATCCGCGTCAAGCGCGCCAAGCTGCTCCTGTTCGCGGTCTCCGGGCTGGTCGCCGGATTCGCGGGCATCGTCTACACGCTCCGCTACGGCAGTGCCCGCGCCGACAACGGCCTCGGGCTGGAACTGGCCGTCATCGCGGCGGTCCTGCTCGGCGGCGTCGACTTCGAGGGCGGCAAGGGGACCCTCGGCGGAGTCATCGCCGCGGTGCTGCTGATCGGCCTGCTCCGCAACCTGCTGATGCTCAACGACGTCTCCAACGAGGTCCAGTCGATCGTCACCGGCCTGCTCCTCATCATCAGCGTCCTCACGCCGCGGCTGATCGCCGTGGCGCGGGAGACCCGCGGCAGGCGGCGGGGCGCGAGACCCGCGGCGCCCGCCGCCGTGCCCTGACCGGCCCGGCCGCCCGCGGCCCGGACCCCCACCCACCCCGAAAGCAAGACCCGGATTCGAAAGGCACCCAGATGACCATTCGTTCGCGCGCCCCGAGACGGCCGCTGGCCCGGCTCACGGCCACGGCGGCGGCGGGCGTCCTGGCCCTCGGCCTGGCCGCCTGCGGCGGAACCACCAAGGACTCCTCGTCCGCCTCCGGGGAGGGCAGGTCGGGAGGGAACGCCTCGGCGGACCCGAACGCGCCGATGAAGAAGGACCTGAAGATCGCGTTCCTGCCGAAGCAGGTCAACAACCCCTACTCCACGATCGTCGACAACGCCGGCATCGCGGCGGCCGAGGAGTTCGGCGCGGAGGCCAAGGAGGTCGGCCCGTCCGACGCCTCGGCGTCCTCGCAGGTCTCCTACATCAACACGCTCATCCAGCAGCAGCACGACGCGATCCTCATCGCCGCCAACGACGCGAACGCGGTGTGCGGGCCGCTCAAGCAGGCGATGTCCAAGGACATCAAGATCGTCGCCTACGACTCCGACACCAGCCCCGAGTGCCGGGACGTGTTCATCAACCAGGCGTCGTCGGAGGACATCGGCCGCAGCCAGGTCAAGCTGCTCGCCGACCAGATCGGCGCCGAGGGCGAGATCGCGATCCTGTCCGCGACCGCGAACGCCACGAACCAGAACACGTGGATCAAGTTCATGCAGGACGAGCTGAAGAAGCCCGAGTACTCGAAGATGAAGCTCGTCAAGGTCGCGTACGGCGACGACGACGACCAGAAGTCGTTCCAGCAGACGCAGGGCCTGCTGCAGGCGTACCCGAACCTCAAGGGCATCATCTCGCCGACCACCGTGGGCATCGCCGCCGCGGCCCGCTACATCTCCGGCTCCGGGTACAAGGGCAAGGTCGCGCTGACCGGCCTCGGCACGCCGAACCAGATGCGCAAGTTCATCAAGGACGGCACGGTCGACAAGTTCGCGCTGTGGGACCCGGCGAACCTCGGCTACCTCGCCGGGTACGCGGCGGGCGCGCTGGCCTCCGGCCAGATCACCGGCGCGGAGGGCCAGAAGTTCAAGGCCGGCAAGCTCGGCGAGCGCACCATCGGCGCCAACGGCGAGATCATCCTCGGCCCGCCGACGGTCTTCGAGAAGAAGAACATCGACGACTACGACTTCTGACGGGCGAGCGATGGAGAGGAAGCGCGTCTGCTTCCTGCTGAAGGTCAGGCAGGACCGCCTGGAGGAGTACAAGCTGCGCCACCAGGCGGTCTGGCCCGACATGCGGGACGCCCTGCGCGATTCGGGCTGGCACAACTACTCGCTGTTCCTGCGCGAGGACGGCCTCCTCGTCGGCTACCTGGAGACCGACGACTTCGAGGCCGCGCAGGAGCGGATGGCCCGCACCGAGGTCAACGCGCGGTGGCAGGCCGAGATGGCGCCGTACTTCGAGGACCTCGACGGCCGCCCCGACGAGGGGATGCGGCCGCTCCCCGAGGTCTTCCACCTGGACTGACCCTCCCGGGGCCGGCCCCGGAGAGCATCTGAAAGAGGTAACTGTGAACGACACCAGTGCGGTGAAGGACGCCCTGCGCCGCCAGCAGATCGAGACTCCCTCGTGGGCGTACGGGAACTCGGGGACCCGGTTCAAGGTCTTCGCCCAGCGGGGCGTGCCGCGCACCCCGCAGGAGAAGATCGACGACGCCGCGCAGGTGCACCGCTTCACGGGCGTCGCGCCCAAGGTGGCCGTGCACATCCCGTGGGACAGGGTGGACGACTACGCCGCGCTGGCCGCCTACGCCGAGGAGCGGGGGGTGCGGATCGGCGCCGTCAACACCAACGTCTTCCAGGACGACGACTACATGCTCGGCAGCGTCACCAACCCCGACCCCGCCGTCCGCCGCAAGGCCCTCGACCACCTGCTCGAAGCCGTCGACATCATGGACCTGACCGGTTCCCGCGACCTGAAGCTCTGGTTCTCCGACGGCACCAACTACCCGGGGCAGGACGACATCCGCGCCCGCCAGGACCGGATGGCCGAGGCCCTGGCCGCCGTCTACGAGCGGCTCGGCGACGACCAGCGGTTCCTGCTGGAGTACAAGCTGTTCGAGCCCGCGTTCTACATGACGGACGTGCCGGACTGGGGCGCCTCCTACGCGCACTGCGTGAAACTCGGCCCGAAGGCGCAGGTCGTCGTGGACACCGGGCACCACGCCCCCGGCACCAACATCGAGTTCATCGTCGCGTTCCTGCTGCGCGAGGGGAAGCTCGGCGGGTTCGACTTCAACTCCCGCTTCTACGCCGACGACGACCTGATGGTCGGCGCCGCCGACCCGTTCCAGCTGTTCCGGATCATGTACGAGGTGGTCCGCGGCGGCGGGTACGACGCCTACACCGGTGGGGGGCCGCCCCCCCACGCCCCCCGGCAAGAGCATGGGGAGACCGGGGTCGCGTTCATGCTCGACCAGTGCCACAACGTCGAGCCGAAGATCCAGGGCCAGATCCGCTCGGTGATGAACGTCCAGGAGGCCACCGCGAAGGCGCTGCTCGTGGACCGGGAGGCGCTGTCGGCCGCGCAGGCGTCCGGTGACGTGCTGGAGGCCAACGGGGTGTTCATGGACGCCTACAACACCGACGTCCGCCCGCTGCTCGCGGAACTGCGCGAGGAGATGGGCCTGCACCCCGACCCGGTCGCCGCCTACAAGGCGTCCGGCTACTTCGAGCGCGTCGCCGAGGAGCGCAAGGACGGGCAGGCCGCCGGCTGGGGCGCCTGACCCCCGGTCCTGACCGAGATCGCGGCCGGACCGTGCCGCTGAGGAGCACGCCGCCGACGAGGAGCACGCCGCCGAAGAGGAGACCCTGAGGATGCCCCCGACCTCGAAACACCGCTGGACCGCCGCCGCCGTATCCGCCGGCCTCGTCCTATCCCTCGCCTCTCCCGCGCACGCGCGGGAGACGGCCGGGCTGCGGATCGCCGGACTGGAGACCGAACACGCCGCCACCCCGATCGCCGTCTCCGACCCGAAGCCCCGTCTCGGCTGGCTGCTGACCTCGAAGGAGCGCGGCCAGCGGCAGACCGCCTACCGCGTCTCCGTCGCGACCGCCGACGGGGACCGGACGGTCTGGGACTCGGGACCGGTGTCGGGAACCCGCACTTACGACATCCGCTACGGCGGGCCGGCGCTCGAGCCGGCCACCCGCTACACCTGGCGGGTCAAGGTCGCCGACGCCGAAGGCGACTGGACGCGCTGGAGCAAGGAGACCTGGTTCGAGACCGCGCTCGCCGGGGACGGCTGGCGCGGCTCGTGGATCGGTGCTCCCGGCGACGCCGCGTCGACCCCCGACCTCGCCGGCACCAACTGGATCTGGTATCCCGAGGGAGACCCGGCGGCCGACGCGCCCGCCGCGACGCGCTACTTCCGCGGGACGTTCGACCTGGCGTCGGTTCCCGACGGTGCCCGCCTGGTCATGACCGCCGACGACGGCTTCACCGCCTGGGTGAACGGAGCCGAGGCCGGGGGACGTGACGCCGACCCGGCGCGGGAGAACTGGAAGCGGCCCCTCGTGGTCGACGTGACCTCGAAGCTCCGCGCGGGCCGCAACGTCATCGCCGTCGAGGCCGCCAACGGCAGGCCGAGCCCCGCCGGACTCCTCGGGCGGCTGGAACTGCCCGGTCAGGAGCCCGGGCGGTTCGACACCGGTGCGGACTGGCGGTCGGCGAACGAGGAGCCGTCCGGCGACTGGCGGGCCGCCGGCTTCGACGACGCCGGCTGGGCGAAGGCGAAGGTGCTGACGGCCTGGGGCGGTGCCCCTTGGGGCGAGGTGAGGCCGGAGAAGCCCACCCTTCCGGAACCGCTGCTGCGCCGCGCATTCACCGTCCCCGGCAAGGAGGTCGCCAAGGCGCGGCTGTACGCGGCGGCGGCGGGCTACGTCGAGCTGTCCGTGAACGGCAGGCGCGTTGGGGACGAGGTCCTGCAACCCGGCTTCGTCCGCTACGACAAGCGCGTCCAGTACGTCACTCGCGACGTGACCCGGATGTTGCGGCGCGGGGACAATGTGATCGGGGCGCGGCTCGGCCGCGGCTTCTACGGCATGACCCAGCAGAACACGTGGAAGTGGCACGACACCCCCTGGACGGCCGAGCCCCGGCTCCTGGCGCAGCTCGTCGTCACCTACCGCGACGGCAGCACCTCGACCGTCGCGACCGACGGCCGCTGGCGGTACGCCGAGGGGCCGGTGCGCTACGACTCCCTCTACGGCGGCGAGACCTATGACGCCCGAGAAGAGAAGCCCGGCTGGGACCGCCCCGGCTTCGACGCCGCCGCCTGGAAGCAGGCCGCGACCATGGAGGCCCCGGCGGCCGCGATCGTGCCCGAGGAACACGAGCCGATAAGGGTCACCCGGACCCTCCGCCCCGTCGCGGTCACCAACCCCAAGCCGGGCGTCCACGTCTTCAAGATGCCGCACAACACCGCCGGCTGGGCCCGCCTCCGCGTCCGCGGCCCCGAGGGTACGAAGATCAGCCTCAAGTACGGTGAGCGGCTCCACTCCGACGGCACCGTCCAGGCGGGCAACGGGCTGGTCACCGGACGCTTCCAGACCGACGAGTACATCCTGGCCGGACGCGGCGGGACCGAGACCTGGGAGGCCCGCTACAGCTACAAGGGCTTCCAGTACGTCGAGGTGACCGGCTGGCCGGGCGAGCCGCCCACCGTGCACGACCTCGACGGCCGCGAGGTGCACAGCGACCTGCGCTCCACAGGCGAGTTCCGCAGTTCCAACCCGCTGTTCAACACGGTCGAGAAGATCACCCGGCAGAGCGTGCTCAACAACTGGCACGGCATCCCCACCGACACCCCGATGTACGAGAAGAACGGCTGGACGGGCGACGCCCAGCTCATGGCCGAGATGGAGATGGACCGGTACGACCTGCGCCGCCTGTTCACCAAGTGGATGACCGACCACCGCGACAGCCAGGGCCCCGGCGGGATCGTCCCGGGGATCGTCCCCGACAACGGCTGGGGTCTCGGCTACTACGGCCAGGCGCCGCCGTGGCACGCCTCGCTCACCGAGATCCCCTGGCAGATGTACCTGCGGTACGGGGACCGGGACGCGCTGTCCGCGAACTACCCCGCGATGATCGCCTACCTCGACGGCTGGCTCGGCCGCGCGGACGGTGAGGGGCTGTACCCGAGCAGCCTCAACGACTACCTGGCACCCGGGTACGGCGGCAACACCCCCGAGGACGCGCGCCTGCACGGCACCGCCTACACGTACTCGAACACGCTCGTCGTCGCGAACGTGGCGGAGGTCCTCGGCCGTGCGGACGACGCCGGCCGCTACCGGGCCACCGCCGCCCGGATCAAGGACGCGTTCAACGAGGCGTTCCTGCGCGGGGACGCCTACGTCACCTCGACCGACCCCGGGTACCGGCAGACCTCCGCGCTGATCGCGCTCGCCCTCGGCCTGGTGCCGCAGGAGTCGCAGAAGGCCGTCACCGACCGGTTGGTCCGCGACGTGGAGGAGCGCGGCGACCACCTCAACACCGGCGTGCTCGGCACCAAGTACCTGCTGACCGAGCTGACCGCACGCGGCCACGGCGACCTCGCCTACCGGGTCGCCGACCAGCGCACCTACCCGAGCTGGGGCTACCTGGTCGACAACGGCGCCACCACGCTGTGGGAGCGCTGGGACCTGGACGCCCGGTCCCGCGGCCACGTGTTCCTCGGCGGCGCCATCGGCGAGTGGTACACCGAGGATCTCGCCGGGATCGAGCCCGCCGCGCCCGGCTACGAGCGCATCAGGGTCGCACCGCAGCCGCTGGGCGACCTGACCTCGGTGGACGCGTCGACCCCCACCCCGCACGGCCCGGTCTCGGTCCGCTGGACGCGCTCGGGATCCGGGTTCGCCCTCCACCTGACCGTCCCGGTCGGCGCCACCGCCGAGATCGAACTGCCCGCCGCGGCCGTCGAACGCGTGACCGAGGGCGGGCGGGCCGTGACCTCCGCCGAGGGCGTGCGCGTCACCGGTACCGGAGAGGGCGCCAACGGGGACGTCGTCCGGCTGGAGGCCGCCTCCGGTACCTACCGATTCCACGCACGCACGTGAGGAGACCATCCATGACCGCCACTCCACCCGAGGTGGAGCAGCTGCTGGAACGGGCCAACACCCTGGGCTCGGACCCGCGCAACACCAACTACGCGGGCGGCAACGCCTCGGCCAAGGGCACCATCACCGATCCCGTGACGGCCCGCGACGTCGAGCTGATGTGGGTGAAGGGCTCCGGCGGCGACCTCGGCACCCTCACCGAGCAGGGCCTGGCCGTCCTGCGCCTCGACCGGATGCGCGCCCTCGCGGACGTGTACCCGGGGGTCGAGCACGAGGACGAGATGGTCGCCGCGTTCGACTACTGCCTGCACGGCAAGGGCGGCGCGGCGCCGTCGATCGACACCGCGATGCACGGCCTGGTCGACGCCGCGCACGTCGACCACCTGCACCCCGACTCCGGCATCGCGATCGCGACGGCGGCGGACGGGGAGGAGCTCACCCGGCGGATCTTCGGCGACCGGGTCGCGTGGGTGCCGTGGCGGCGGCCCGGGTTCCAGCTCGGCCTGGACATCGCCGCGATCAAGCGGGCGAACCCGCAGGCCGTCGGCGTCATCCTCGGCGGGCACGGCATCACCGCCTGGGGCGGCACCAGCGAGGAGTGCAAGGCCAACTCCCTCGACATCATCCGCACCGCCGAGGCGTACATCGCCGAGCACGGGAAAACCGACCCGTTCGGCGAGGTCGTCCACCGGACGCCGCCGGAGGAGGAGCGCCGCGCCCGCGCCGCCGCGCTGTTCCCGCTGCTGCGCGGCCTGGCGTCCACCGACCGGCCGCAGGTCGGCCACTTCACCGACGGCGCGGCCGTCCTCGACTTCGTCGCCCGCGCCGAGCACCCCCGGCTCGCCGCGCTCGGCACGTCCTGCCCGGACCACTTCCTGCGCACCAAGGTCCGCCCGATGGTGCTGGACCTGCCGCCGGACGCGCCGCTCGACGACGTCCGGGCCCGCCTCCGCGAACTCCACGCCGCCTACCGCGAGGAGTACGCGGCCTACTACGACCGGCACGCCGCCCCGGACTCGCCGCCGATGCGCGGCGCGGACCCGGCGATCGTCCTCGTGCCCGGCGTCGGCATGTTCTCCTTCGGCGCGAACAAGCAGACCGCCCGGGTCGCCGGCGAGTTCTACGTCAACGCGATCAACGTGATGCGCGGCGCGGAGGCGCTGTCGTCCTACGCGCCGATCGACGAGGCGGAGAAGTTCCGCATCGAGTACTGGGAGCTGGAGGAGGCGAAGCTCCGCCGGATGCCGAAGCCGAAGCCGCTGGCCACGCGGGTCGCGCTGGTCACCGGCGGCGGCTCGGGCATCGGCGCCGCCACCGCCCGCCGCCTGGCCGCCGAGGGCGCCTGCGTCGTGGTCGCCGACCGCGACGCCGCGGCCGCCGCGAAGGTCGCCGCCGAGATCGGCGCCGGTGCCCTGCGCGCCTCGGACGCCGCCGTCGCCGCGGGCGCCGACGTCACGTCCGAAGACGAGATCGCCGCCGCCGTCCGCGACGCGGTCCTCGCCTTCGGCGGCGTCGACCTCGTCGTCAACAACGCCGGGCTGTCGATCTCGAAGCCGCTGCTGGAGACGACCGCCGCCGACTGGGACCTCCAGCACGACGTCATGGCGCGCGGTTCGTTCCTCGTCTCCCGTGAGACCGCCCGCGTCATGATCGAGCAGGGGACGGGCGGCGACATCGTCTACATCTCGTCCAAGAACGGGGTGTTCGCGGGACCGAACAACGTCGCCTACGGCGCCGCCAAGGCCGACCAGGCCCACCAGGTGCGGCTGCTGGCCGCCGAGCTGGGCGAGCACGGCATCCGCGTCAACGGCGTCAACCCCGACGGGGTCGTGCGGGGCTCCGGGATCTTCGCCGGCGGCTGGGGCGCCGAGCGCGCCGCCGTCTACGGCGTCGAGGAGGAGCGCCTCGGCGAGTTCTACGCGCAGCGGACGCTGCTCAAGCGCGAGGTGCTGCCCGAGCACGTCGCCGCCGCCGTCTTCGCCCTCACCGGCGGGGACCTGACCCACACCACCGGCCTGCACATCCCCGTGGACGCGGGGGTCGCCGCGGCGTTCCTGCGCTGACGGGACCGACAGGAGGATCATGACGGACAACGCACCGCAGCCCGTGACGACGCCGTCCCGGAGCGGGCCGCCGGTCAAGGTCGGCCTCGTGGCCGGCGGGCTGGGCGCCTACTGGCCGCAGTTCCCCGACCTGCTCCCGCAGCTCAGGCGGTCCGCCGAGCGGGTCTCGGAGCGGATGCGCGGGCTCGGCGCCGAGGTCGTCGACGCCGGGTTCATCTCCGACGCGCAGGAGGGCGCCGCGGCCGCCGAGAAGCTCCGCGCCGCCGGCTGCGACATCATCGTCGGCTTCCTCACCACCTACATGACCGCGTCGATGCTGGTGCCGGTCGCGCAGCGGGCGGACGCCCCGGTCCTGCTGATCAACCTGCAGCCGACCGAGTCGATGGACCACGAATCGTTCGACACCGGGCAGTGGCTCGCCTACTGCGGCGCCTGCCCGCTGCCCGAGATGGCCAACGCGTTCGAGCGGCACGGCGTCCCGTTCCGCTCGGTGTCGGGGTACCTGGAGGACGAGCGAGCCTGGGCGAGGATCGGGCGCTGGGTGCGGGCCGCCGGGGTCCGGGCCGCGCTGCGCCGGGGCCGGCACGGCCTGATGGGCCACCTGTACCCGGGCATGCTGGACGTCGCCACCGACCTCTCGCTCGTCAGCGCCAACTTCGGCGGGCACGTGGAGGTGCTGGAGTTCGACGACCTGCGCGTCCGGGTGGAGAAGGTCACCGACGCCGAGGCCGCCGCGAAGAAGGCCGAGGCGGAGGAGATCTTCGAGCTGGACCCGTCCGTCAACGACGAGGACCTGGCCTGGGCGGCCCGCGTCGCGACCGGCCTCGACCGGCTCGTGGCGGACTTCGAGCTGGACAGCCTCGCCTACTACCACCGCGGCCTGGACGGCGAGATCCACGAGCGGCTCGGCGCCGGGATGATCCTCGGCGCGTCGCTGCTCACCGCCCGCGGGGTGCCCGCGGCCGGCGAGTACGAGCTGCGCACGGCGCTCGCCATGCTGATCGCCGACCGGCTCGGGGCGGGCGGCTCCTTCACCGAGCTGCAGGCGCTGGACTTCCGCCGCGGCCACGTCGAGATGGGCCACGACGGGCCCGCCCACCTGGCGATCAGCGCCCGCCGCCCGCTGCTGCGCGGCCTCGGCGTCTACCACGGCAAGCGCGGCTACGGCGTGTCCGTCGAGTTCGACGTCAAGCACGGCCCCGTCACCGCGTTCGGCATCATCCAGCGCCGCGACGGCCGGTTCGCGTTCGCCGCGTCCGAGGGCGAGACCGTGGACGGCCCGCTGCTGCGGATCGGCAACACCACCTCCCGCGTCGACTTCGGCTGCGACCCGGGCGAGTGGACCGACGCGTGGAGCGCCACCGGGATCTCCCACCACTGGGCCCTCGGCACCGGCCACCGCGTCGCCGACCTGAAGGCCCTCGCCGACCTGATGGAGATGGAGATGGTCGAGGTGAGCCCCTGACCCGCCCCGCTCAGCGGGCGCGGTAGTACAGGTGGTGACACCGACACCCTCGGTCCCGCGACCCCGGAGTTCTAACGGAAAGTAGTTGAACGTAACGTTCCGTGCATGGGGGAGGAACGGGGGAGCTGGGC
>NZ_SMKB01000556.1:0-473 GCF_004348575.1 Actinomadura sp. 7K534 | reverse complement strand
GTCGGGCCCGGCGCCCTATCCGCCGCCGCCCCACGGCCACCCGACCGCACCGCCGCCCGTGCACGTCCACCACGGCGCACCCGGCTACCACGGCCACCGCCGCCACGGCGGCGCGGCCGCGGCGGCAGGTCTGGTCGGCGGCGCCGCGGCCGCCGGCGTCGCGGGCGGCATGGCCCTCGGCGCGGCGGGCGGAGCGGCCGGATACGCGCAGAACGTCGCCGGTTACGTGGCCGGCGCCCCCGTGGACGCCTTCGGCAACGTGATCGCCGGCTACGCGGGCCAGGCCGCCGGCAACATCGCGGGCAACATAGCCGCCGACGCCGCCAGCGGCATCGCAGGCGACGTCGCCGGAGAGATCGCCGGCGGCGCCGCCGAAATCCTCGGCGGCCTCCTAGGCGGCCTCTTCGGCTGACCCACCCCCGACCAACTCGGCGCCGCCGCGGACACGCCCCGCGGCGACGCGACCCCACGAC
>NZ_SMKB01000094.1:0-26300 GCF_004348575.1 Actinomadura sp. 7K534 | reverse complement strand
CACCCACCCCGCCACCGACCACGGCAGACCAGCAGGACGCGGACCAGCGCGGGGTCGAGCAGCTCGGTGCGGCGCCGAGTCGCAAGTTCACGGGGGAGGATATGCGGCGCGTCCTCTGGGTGCGCGGCACTGCCACGGCCGCGGCCGCGCTGGTGAGCTGGCAGACCGGGCGGCTGACCCGGCTGGTCCCCGGCGGCCGTCGCCGGGCGTCCACGATGGCGCTGGCGTCCCTGGTCGGCGCCCAGCTCGGCCAGACCCTCATCGCCCGCTGGCGCAGCCCGCTCGTCATCGCGACCTGCGTCGTCTCGGCCGCCGCCCTGTTCGCCGTCGTGGAACTGCCGGTCCTCAGCCACTTCTTCGGCTGCACGCCCCTCGGCCCCGGCGCCTGGGCCATCGTCATAGCGTCGGCCGTCGCGGCGACCCTGGGCGCCGCCCTCGCCCCCCGCCTGCTCCCGCCCGCGGCGACCGGCTGACCAGCGCCGCCGCCCGGAGATGTCACACCTGATCGTTATGCGCGGTCTATACGGGGCATACGGAGCTTTTCAGGTTCGAGTGGGGGGACGAAATGACCATTGCAGCTCGGAAAGCGCGGTCCCGTGTCCGGAGCGGCACCGGAAGGGGCCCCTGATGACGATGATGACGGATCCGGGGGCGGACCACGAGCGGCAACGCTTCGAGCGGGACGCGATGCCCTACATCGACCAGCTGTACGCCGCCGCGCTGCGCATGACCCGCAACCCCACGGACGCCGAGGACCTCGTCCAGGACACCTACGCCAGGGCCTACGCGTCGTTCCACCAGTTCAAGGAGGGGACCAACCTGAGAGCCTGGCTGTACCGCATCCTGACCAACAACTACATCAACGAGTACCGCAAGCAGCGGCGGCGGCCCACCGAGGCTCCGGGCGAGGAGATCGAGGACTGGCAGCTCGCGGAGGCGGCCTCGCACACGCCGGGCGGCCTGAAATCGGCCGAGACCACCGCGCTGGAACGGCTCCCCGACTCCGAGGTCCGGCAGGCCCTCGCCGAGCTGCCCGAGGAGTTCCGGCTGCCCGTCTACTTCGCCGACGTGGAGGGCTTCTCCTATAAAGAGATCGCGGAGATCATGGGCGTCCCGATCGGCACCGTCATGTCCCGCCTGCACCGGGGACGGCGCCGGCTCCGCACCCAACTCGAGGACTACGCCCGCGAACGCGGCTTTGTCGCTGTGTCATAGCAGTCCAGGCCCACTTCGCTCGCTGGCGCTCGCTATGTGACGTGTTTGCGGCAGTCCAGGCCCACTCGCTCGCTGGCGCTCGCTATGTGACCTGGCCTGGGCGAGCGCGGCATCGCTTCGCGATCTTCCCGGTGAGGCTCGCCTTCGGCTTCACCCCACCGGTCAGGTAACGCGCTCGCGTGCGCGGCCGGGGTCTCCGGGAGGCCGACGTCCACGTCCGCTACGAGGGGGCGGTGGTCTGTGGCTTTGGGGTAGTCGGCTGTGAGCGTTTCGTCCTCTATGGGGACTCCGCAGCTCGTGATGCGTATGGAGGGGTCGGTGAAGACCGCGTCTATGCGCCTGCGGGGGTTGCGGGCGGAGAACGTCAGCTCGCCTCCTGCGGGGGCGGCCGCGTAGGCGTCCTGGAAGTGCCTCGTCAGGACCTTCCAGGACTCGCCGCCGGGGTCCTCGTTGACGTCGCCGGCGAGGACGACCGGGGCGCGGTACCGGGCGCGGGCACGGCCCAGGTGGGCGAGGATCTCGTCGACGTGGCGCAGCCGCGGAGCGTCCGCCAGGTCGAGATGGGTGCTCGCCGCGATGAACGGGACTCCCCCGGCCTCCAGGACCGCGATCGCGAGGGCGCGGCGGTGCAGGCCCGCGTCCGGGGTGAGCAGGTGGAACTCGCGGGCGACCCGGCGGACGTGCGGCGCGGCCAGGACGGCGAGCCCGCAGGCCCGCCGTCCCGCCGCGACGCGCAGCCCGCACGCCCGCGCCAGCCGGCGCCGCTTGAGGCGCCAGGCCCAGAAGCGCGGGACCTCCTGCACGCAGACGACGTCCGGGGCGATGGCGCGGACGACCCGGGCCACGGCGGCCGGGTCGTCGCGCAGCGACCGGACGTTGTAGCTCAGCAGGCGGACGGACGCCATCTCCGGACCCGTGCGCGCCTAGACGATGACGTCCTGGAGGGGGCGGACGCGGGCCAGGTCCGCCGCGCCGACGATGCCGGCCGCCGACCCCAGCTCGGCGATGCGGATGTCGGGCAGGGGGCGGTGACCGCGGCCGGTCAGCGCGTCCTCGAACGCCGCGCGGATCGGGTCGAGGAGGAGGTCGCCGGCGTCGGACAGGCCGCCGCCGATGATGAACGCGCCCGGGTCGAGGATCGCGCTGAGGTCGGCGAGGCCCTGGCCCGCCCAGTGCGCGATCGTCCGGAAGCACTCCAGTGCGGCCTTGTCGCCCTCGCGGGCCGCCTGCGACACCTCCGGGCCGCTGATGCCCTCGGGGCGGCCGTCGCCGAGCTCCAGCAGGCGCCCCGCCATCGCGGGCGCCACCCGGGCCAGGTCGCGGGCCTCGTGGACGAGGGCGTTGCCGCTGGCGTACTGCTCCCAGCAGCCGCGGTTGCCGCAGCCGCAGCGGCGGCCGTCCGGGACGACCCGGAAGTGCCCCATCTCCGCGCCGATGCCGAAACGGCCCCGGTACAGCTCGCCGTTGATGATGATGCCGCCGCCGATGCCGGTGCCGAGGGCCACCAGGACGAGGAAGTTCTCGCCGCGCCCGGCGCCGAACCGGGCCTCGCCCCACGCGGTGGCGTTGCCGTCGTTCTCGACCACCACGGGCAGCCCGACGCGGCTCTCCACCTTCTCCTTGATGGGCTCTTCCCGCCAGGCGAGGTTCGGGGCGAACAGGACGGTCGACCGGGTCTCGTCGACGAAGCCGGCGGTGCCGAGGCCGACCGCGGACACCTCCTCGAACTTGCCCTTCAGGAGGTCGACGACCTCGGCGATGGTCTCGGCGGTCTCCTGCGGGTTGGTCGATGGAGTCGGCCTGCGTACCTTCTCCAGTATCGTCCCCCGGTCGTCGACGACCCCCGCGGCGACCTTCGTACCGCCCACATCCACGCCGATGGTCAGGGCCATGTACCCTTCCTCCTCCTCGAGCGCCCCGGCTGGAGCCTGAACCGCACTACCCGATGTCGGTGGGGCCGCCGCCCGTGGCGGCCGACCACGCATCGCCCGAATCAGGACGTTCCGACCGCTCGGACCTACCCGCCCGCGGGCTCTTCGACGCCTCCGGCGGCCGGTTCCGGCGGGTCCGGTCGACGGCGGCCACCACGTCGAGCGCGGCGGCGAGGAGCGACTGCCCGGCCTCGTGCAGATGGCGGCCCACGTCACCGCCCGCCTCGCGCTTGATCACGATCGCCCGGCAGACGGGGCAGTCCCGGCACTCGGGCGCGCCGGTGGCGATGTGCGGCCGCTCCCCGGCGGGGACCTGCGGCTGCTCGGCGGTGGCGTCGGCCCACACGTCCTCGCCCGCGCCCGGCCCGCCGCCGCTCGGTTCGTCGGCGTCCCGGTCCCGGCCGCCGCCGCTCACCCGCCTGATCAGTGCGTCGAAAAGCTTGGCCGCCTCGTCCAGGACGTCACCCGGCTGCTCACTCATGGGTCCATCTTCCATCGGTCGTCGGCGTGACGGTATCGCCTCGTCGCCGTGTTCTGGTGGCTGCGGGGTGTTCAGCTCTCCACGTGGCGCTTGAGGCCCTTGAGCGCGGTGTCGATGATCCGCTTCTCGCCCTTGCGCTTCACCATGCCGATCAGCGGGATGCGCACGTCCACGGCCAGCTCGTAGGTGACCTCGGTGCCGCCGTCCCGCTCGGCCAGGCTGTAGGAGCCGTGCAGGCCGGTGACCACCGAGCCCGCCTCCACCAGCTTCCAGGTCACCCGGTCGTCGCCCTCCCAGGTGTAGGCGAGCCCGACGGTGTCGCTGAAGGGGCCGCCGTCGAACGTCAGCTCGGCGCGCGACGCCCGGCCGTCCTCGCCCGTCTCCTGGACGGTGATCCCGCGGATGCCGCTCGCCCACTCCGGGTACGCCGGCAGATCGGCGATCACCGCCATGATCTCGGACTTGCCCGCCTTGACCGTGATGGTGGAACTCGTGCGGTCCGCCATCGGCGTCTCCCTCCGGCTCGTCGTGGGCCCGCGCGCGGGCCCGCTGTCCCTAGAGAACGTATCTTTCACACCGTCAGGACGTACGGCACGCCACGGGCGCGGAAGTGCCCCACGTTCACGCACTCGGTGCGGCCGATGCGCATCCGGCTCGCCAGCGGCTGGTGGACGTGCCCGAAAAGGACGTACCTGGGCTGCGTCCGGTGGATCGCGTCCAGGATCGCCGCGCTCCCCCGCTCGAAGCGGCGCGCCACCGTGTCGTACAGCAGCTCGGGGACGTCGGGCGGGATGTGGCAGCACAGCACGTCCACCTCCCCGACCGCCTCGACCTTGGCGGCGTAGGCGTCGTCGTCCAGCTCGTAGGGCGTGCGGTACTCGGTGCGCAGGCCGCCGCCGACGAACCCGAACCGGAGCCCGCCGATCTCGGTGGTCTCGCCGTCCAGGACGCGGTGGCCCTCCTTGAGGTGCGCGCCCCACATGCGCGGGACGTCCACGTTGCCGTACGTCAGGTACGCGGGGGCGGGCATGGCGGAGAACAGCTCGGCGTACTGCTGGTCGACGGCGCGCTCGATGTGCGGCCACGCGTCGCCTTCGAGCGAGGACCAGAGGGCGCGGGAGAACTCGCGGGCCTCGTCGAAGCGCTTCTCGGTCCGCAGCCCGATGAACCGGGCGGCGTTCTCCTGGCCGAACAGGTCGGCGAAGATTCCCTGCGCGTGGTCGTGGTAGTCGATGAAGAGGATCAGGTCGCCCAGGCAGATGAGGACGTCCGCGCCGTCCGCCGCGCTCGTCAGCGCGTCCGCGCGGCCATGGACGTCGCTCACCACGTGGATCCGCATGAAACGACTGTAATGGGACGGGCCGCAAGCGGCCACGGCCGGGATCGTCAGCCGGTCGCGGCCGACACCAGGGAGCGCCACTCGCTCACCAGGGCGGGGTCGACCGGGGCGTCCCATGCGCCGTCCCGGCGGACGGCGGTGCCCACGTGGAACGCGGTGACGCCCGCGGCGGCGAGGACCGCGACGTGCTTGCGGCGCAGCCCGCCCCCGGCCATGATCATCTCGGCCGCCTCGGGGCCGGCGGCCGCGCGCCGGACGAGGACGTCCACCCCGGCGTCCACGCCCCGCGCCGAACCGGCCGTGAGGACCGTGTCGAGCCCGCCGCCGAGGTGGCGGACGGCGTCCCACGCCTGGGCGGGGACGGCGGCGTGGTCGACCGCGCGGTGGAACGTCCAGGGCAGCGGGGCGATGTCGGCGGCGAGCTTGCCGGTGGCGGCCGTGTCGACGTGGCCGGACGGGTCGAGGAAGCCGAACACGAACCCGTCCGCGCCCGCCTCGGCGAGGCCGGCCGCGGCGCGCCGCAGCCGGTCGAGCTCGAAACCGGTGGTGCGGAACCCGGCCTTGGCCCGCAGCATCACCCGGATCGGCAGCGACGTGGCCTCCCGGATGGACTCCACGACGTCAGGATCGGGAGTAAGGCCGTCGGCGGCCATGTCGGCGGCCACCTCGATCCGGTCGGCGCCGCCGTCCTGCGCCGCACGGGCGTCCTCGGCCGTCAGCGCGATCACTTCGAGCAGCGACATGGGCGTTCCCCCGGAACGGCGTTCGTGTGCGACCGGATCAAGCGTAGGCGACCGGGCGGCCGGCGCCGCGGCCGACGGCCGGTCTTTGCCGTGCCGTTAACAGCCGCTGTCAGCCGGTGCCGATGCGGCGTCCACCCTGGAATAAGCCCTACTCGTGGGTATCATTCGTGCACGGAGAATCCCCAGCGGACTTCCCCGCCCACCTCGACGATCGACTACAGGAGCAGGCCGTGCGCGAGTTCAGCGTCCCCGCGATGGTGGAGGTCCCCGACTCCGCCACTCTGACCGACGCGCCCTTCACCCGGGCCGCCAAGGAGCCGGGCGCCATCGTGGCGCGCCGCAGGAGCGGCGACGCCTGGAGCGCCGTCACCGCGGCCGAGTTCACCGAAGAGATCACCGCCGTCGCCAAGGGCCTCGTGGCCGCCGGCATCGAGCCCGGCGACCGGGTCTGCCTGCTGTCGCGGACGCGCTACGAGTGGACGGTCCTCGACTACGCCGTCTGGACGGCGGGCGGGGTGTCCGTCCCCATCTACGAGACCTCGTCCGCGGAGCAGATCGAGTGGATCGTCGGCGACTCCGGCGCGAAGGCCGTGTTCGCCGAGACCGCGGACCACATCGCCAGGGTCGAGGAGGTGCGGGAGCGGCTTCCCGAGCTCGCGCACCTGTGGGGCATCGACGCGGGGGGCATCGACGAGGTCCGGAAGCTGGGCGCCGAGACCGGCGACGACGTGGTGGAGGAGCGCCGCGGCTCCCGCGGGGCCGGCGACCTCGCCACGCTCGTCTACACCTCCGGCACCACCGGGCGCCCCAAGGGCTGCGAGATCACGCACGGGAACCTCGTGTCGACGTCGCGCAACGCCGTCCAGGGCGCGATCGCCGAGGTCGCGGTCGAGGGCAGCTCCACGCTGCTGTTCCTGCCGCTGGCGCACGTGTTCGCCCGGCTGATCCAGGTCGCCACGATCGAGGGCGGCATCGTCCTCGGGCACAGCGACATCAAGAACCTGCTGCCCGACCTCGGCTCCTTCCAGCCGACGTTCCTGCTGGCCGTCCCCCGCGTGTTCGAGAAGGTCTACAACGGCGCCGAGCAGAAGGCCGCGGCCGACGGCAAGGGCAAGATCTTCAAGGCGGCGGCCGAGACCGCGATCGCCTACAGCCGCGCGCTGGACGGCGGCGGCCCCGGCATCGGCCTCAAGGCGAAGCACAAGGTCTTCGACGCGCTGGTGTACAAGAAGCTGCGCGCGGCGGTCGGCGGCAAGGTCGAGTACGCGGTGTCCGGCGGCGCCGCGCTCGGCGAGCGGCTCGGGCACTTCTTCCGCGGCGTCGGCATCACGATCCTGGAGGGCTACGGCCTCACCGAGACGACCGCCCCGGCCAGCGTGAACCGGCCGACCGCGCTGAAGATCGGCACCGTGGGGCAGCCGATCCCGGGCGTGGACGTCCGCATCGCCGAGGACGGCGAGGTCCTCGTCCGCGGCATCAACATCATGCGCGGCTACTGGAACAACGAGGCCGCCACCAAGGAGGTCCTGGAGGACGGCTGGCTGCGCACCGGCGACCTCGGCGCCCTGGACGACGACGGGTTCCTGCGGATCACCGGCCGCAAGAAGGAGATCCTGGTGACCGCGGGCGGCAAGAACGTCGCGCCCGCGCCGCTGGAGGACCGGCTCCGCTCGCACCCGCTGGTCAGCCAGTGCCTGGTCGTCGGCGACGGCCGCAAGTTCATCAGCGCCCTCGTCACGCTGGACGAGGAGGCGCTCGGCCCGTGGAAGGCGCAGCACGGCAAGCCCGAGGCGATGACGGTGGACGAGCTGCGCCGCGACCCCGACGTGATCGCCGAGATCGAGGGCGCGATCGCCGAGGCCAACAAGTCGGTCAGCCAGGCCGAGTCGATCAAGAAGCACGTGATCCTCGGCGTGGACTTCACCGAGGAGGCCGGGCACATGACGCCGAGCCTGAAGGTCAAGCGCAACGTCGTGATCCGGGAGTTCGCCGACGAGATCGAGGCGCTCTACACGGGCTGATCAGCGGCCGGCCGGGCGCAGCGCGGCGACCGCGTCCGCGATCGCGGTGTCGCCGTTGAGCAGGTCGAGGGTGCGGCGGCGGACGTCGCCGGCGTCGAGGAGCGCCGCGATGACCGCCGCCACATCGTCGCGGGTCACCGCGCCGTACCCGATGGGCGGCTCGGCGAGCGCCACCCGGCCGGTCGGCGGGTCGTCGGTGAGCCGTCCCGGCCGCAGGATCAGCCAGTCGAGGGCGCCGCGGCGGCGCAGGTCGTCCTCCGCCTCGCCCTTGGCCCTGATGTAGGCCTCCCAGACCTCGCCGCGGCCCGCCGCGGGCGCCTCCCCGGCGCCCATCGCGGAGATCTGCACGAAGCCGCGGACGCCCGCGCGCTCCGCCGCGTCCGCCGTCAGCACCGCGGCGCCCCGGTCGACGGTGTCCTTGCGCGCCGCGCCGCTGCCGGGGCCCGCCCCGGCGGCGAACACGACGGCGTCCGCGCCCCGCAGGTGGCCGGCGACCTCGCCGGCGTCGGCCTCCTCCAGGTCGCACAGGACCGGCTCGGCGCCGGTGTCCCGCACGCCGGCCTCATGGCCGGGGTTGCGGACGAGGCTCCGCACGGTGTCGCCCCGCGCGGCCAGCAGCCGCGACAGCCGCAGTGCGATCTTCCCGTGCCCGCCAGCGATCACGATGTCCATGCCGCGATCGTAATGCGCCGGACGCCGCCCGTCCCGGACCGGAGGGCGGGCGCGCCGGAGCCGCGCCCGCACGCGCGAGCGCGGCCGGTGAGGCGCCGCCGAAGGTCGAAACGGCATCCCCACCGGCCGCGCGTCCGGGTTCACCCCAGGGCGGTCCGGGTCACCCGGACGTCGGATGGATCAGTACTGCTGGTTCCTGGTGGCGGGCTCCTCCGTGGACGGCGCCGGCTCCTGGCTCGGGTCGGCGGGCTCCTCCGTGGGGACCGCCGGCTCCTCGGTGGGAGCGGCCGGCTCCTCCGTGGGGGCGGCGGGCTGCTCGGTCGGCTGCCCCTGGCCCTGGCCGTTGCCCTGGCCCTGGCCGCCGCGCATGCGCTTGCGGCCGTTGACGGTGTTGACGACCTGCTGCATGAGCTGCTCGCCCATCACGTTGATGAAGTCGCCGTGGTCGGTCACCGGGTCGTGGCCCGACTCGGGGAAGCTGTCCAGCGCGAACGCCAGCGGCTGGGCCGGGACGTCGTAGGTCAGCGTCATCCGCAGCTGCGGCACGGCCAGGGTGCCCTCCGGGCAGGCGCCCGTCCGCTCGTCGGGGAAGGCGATGTGGTCGCGGTGGTTGGCGCTGTCGGTGTTCTGGCCGTCCCAGCAGCTCGCGAAGTTCAGCACGCGCGTGACGAGGCTGCCCTCGGGGCACAGCGGGTACTTGTCGGTGAACGCGCGGTTCTCGAAGCCGGTGCAGGTCCACTGCGCCTTCGCGTTCTGCAGGCCGTTCGTCACGGCCTTGGCGTCACCGGTCGCCATGCGGATGAACTGCGGCATCGCGACCACCCGGCTGCGCGGGTTGCCGAGGAACTCCAGCTTCACCTCGGCCGGCTCCACGATGCTGCCGACGTTGCCGTCGATCCGGCTCTGCTCGGCGCGGTCGGAGTCGTCCTCGCCGTCGCGCAGCCGCAGCACCGGCCAGAAGTACGTCGACTTGTCGCCGTTCGTGCAGGTCGTGCCGGCGGCGGCGAGGGTCTCGTCGGTCGAGAAGGCGTCGGTGTCGAGGTTGCCGACGTAGTCGTGGATGTGGTGCGCGCCGTTCACGACGCCGGGCGCCGCGACCACGTTGTCGGGGTTGTTGTGCGCCTGGCCCTCGTTGGTGCCGCAGTCGACGCGGAACACGCCCTTGGAACCGCGGCGGGTCGTGCGCGGCTGCCGGACGCGGGGCGCCTGGCGGATCGGGACGTACTGGTCTTCCCTCAGTTCGGGGATCTCGACCTGCTGGTCGTCGCCGGGAGGCTGCTCGCCATCCGCCGGGGGCTGCTCCCCATCCGCCGGGGGCTGCTCCCCATCGGCGGGCGGCTGCTCGCCGTCAGCCGGGGGCTGCTCCCCGTCACCGGGGGGCTGCTCGCCATCGGCGGGCGGCTGCTCGCCATCGGCCGGGGGCTGCTCCCCATCCGCCGGGGGCTGCTCCCCGTCGGCGGGCGGCTGCTGCCCGTCGCCGGGGCTCTGCTGCCCGTCACCGGGCTGCTGGCCGCCGTCGGGGTCGCCCGGATTCTTGACGTCGTCGAGCTGTCCGCCGTCGAGATCCGAACCCGCGGCCGGGGTGCTCTGGCCCGGCTGCGGACCCGCGGCCCCGCCGGGCGTCACCTGACACGCCGACGTGACGAGGGCGAGCGCCGGGATGATCACGGCGAAGGCTTTCTTCTTACTTCCCATGGAAAGGTACTCCCTTTTGCGGGGTGGGATGTACGTCACTTCAGGGCACGCCTGGGAACCAGGCCGGTGCTCTCCAGCAGCGACATGTGCGTGTTGACGAACTTCATGGAACGTTCAGCGAAAGCGCGGACCACGCTGTTCTCGGACTTCGACCTCACCTGGGCGATGACGGTGAACACCGCCCCGTGGGCGGCACGCAGCCGGTGCACCCAGATCTTGTCGTAGTCGGCGCCGTATTTACCTGACATCTCGCGCAGGTAGGCTTTCTGAGTCCCATTCGGTTCGTTGGGCAGGATGACGCCGAGCTGCTCCGCGGTCGCGCGGGCGTCGGCGTCGAGCTGCACGTGCTGCTGCCAGATGATCTCGGCGACCTCCCGCACCCGGGGGTTGGAGGCCCGCTGCTGCGCCTGCTGGCCCGCGGGAATCTCCCACAGGCCGGCCTGCCTGACGGCGACGAGCAGCTTCCTGTCCAGCGTGCTCATCGGTCCCCAGCGGGTGTTCACGGTGCCACCGAGGTTCGCCGCGCCACTGGCGGGGACGCCCACCGGGTTCATGATCACCACGAAGGCGGCCCCCACGGCCGCCACGGCCGCCAGAATCAGCAGGATGCGACCCAAGCGCGGGCGCGACAGCCTGCGCACTTCGGCGATTCCGTAGGATTTCCTCAAGGGAACTTCTTCCTCCTTTCGAGGATCTCTCGACGGACCCGGCGCGGGTTTGGTGGGAGATACGCGCCACGCCGTGCCGGGGGTTCAAACACGATCAGCTGATCTGCTCTTTTTTTCGCGCCCATAAATGGGCGCACGGGTGCCGCGGTCAGCGCCGCGACGACACGCCGGGAACGCCCTCGACGACGCGCAGCGCCAATGCGGGGCACATCGCGACGGCCTTCTGCACGTCCTTCTCCATCCACGACGGAATGTCGGTGCCGAGCACGACGGGGAAGCCGTACCGGTCGAGCTGAATCAGCTCGGGCACGATGTAGGCGCACAGCCCGTGGCCGTCGCAGCGGCTCCAGTCGATCGCCACCCGGCCCTCCGAGCCGGTGGGCACCGGCAGCGGCAGGACGCCGTAGGTCGACAGGCCGCAGCCGCCGCCCCACCGGTGGGCGTCGATCTCGGCGGCGAACGCCTCCATCGCCGAGAGGACGAACCTCGCCGTCCCGTCCGGATGGGTGCAGGCGCCGCGGCCCCGGCCGATGCCGGCGGCGCGGCGGACGTCCTCCACCGTCCCCGCCCCCTCGGTCAGGGCGTTGAGGGCCCGCACCACGTCGGGCAGCCCGAGCCGGCACGGCCCGCACTGCCCGGCCGACTGCGCGGCCAGGTAGGAGGCGATCCGGGTGACCTCGCCGAGCGGGCAGGTGCCCTGGGTGAGCGGCAGGATGATCCCCGCGCCGACCGTCCCGCCGACCCGGCGCATCCCGGCCCGCGACAGCACGGCACGCGACACCCCGGCCGGGTCGAGCCACATCCCGTGGAAGCCGCCGACGAGCACGCCCGGCGACGGCGGCACCTGGCAGTGGTCGAGCACGGTCTGCAGCGGCGTGCCGAGCGGCGCCTCCACCACCTGCGTCTTGCCGATGGTGAGCATCGTGGTGCCCGGCTCGTCCTCCGTCCCGGCCGAGGCGTACAGGTCGGGGCCGAGCGAGACCAGGACGGCGAGCTGGGCGAACGTCTCGGTGTTGGACAGCAGCGTCGGGTACCCGTCCACGCCGGAGTCGGAGGCGCGGACCTTGACGCCCGGCGGGATCGGCACCTCGCCGTTGATCGCGCGGACCACCGCGCCGCTCTCCCCCGAGATGAACCGCTCGGTCAGCCGGACGACCCGCGCGGGCATCCGCCGCTCGCTGATCGCTGCGCGCACCGAGCGGGCGGCCTCGTCGTCCTCGACGGCCACCACGATCCGCTGGGTGCCGAGCGCGGACGCCGCGATCTGCGCGCCGTCCAGGACGAGGTGCGGGGCCCGGCCGAGCAGCACCTTGTCCTTCGAGCTGCCGGGCTCGCCCTCGGCGCCGTTCACCACGATGACGACGTCCTCGCAGGAGCCGCGCTCGTTGCCCTTCTCGCCGGGCAGCAGCGCGGTCTGGTCGGAGGTCGGGTAGTTGACCCGCGCCGCCACGGCCATCAGCTTGCGGGCGAACGGGAACCCCGCTCCGCCGCGGCCCCGCAGGTCGACCTGCTCGCACATCCGGACGATGTCGTCGAGCTCGGGCGCGAGGAGCCTGCCGTGGACGGCGAGGTGGCGGTCGAGGTCCAGGCGGTCGAACCGGTCGAAACCGAGCGTCAGCCGGGGACCGCCGATGCCGGAGACGGCGACGGTCGAGGTCATCGGTAGGCCTCGGTGTCACGCCCGCCGCCGTACACGGGCATGCCGCGCGGGTCCTGGACGGTGCCGCGCGGGTCGTCGTCGGCGTCGTAGCCGTAGTCGCCGAAGGGGTCGGTCTCGCGCGCGCGGGCCACCGCGGCGGCGCGGGCCTCCTCGTGCTCCATCGCCGCCATCGCGCGCCGGTCGCGGCGCCGCCCGGCGCCGTCCGGCCGGGAGAACGGGCCGATCTCGTCGTCGACGCGGTTCAGCTCGCGCGGCTTGACCACCACGATGATGCGGGTCATCAGGGCGAGGACGACGAACACGACGCTCAGCACGTAGGACAGCACGACCCAGTTCGCCGCGGCCCGGCCGGCGGTCAGGCCGTGCACGATCGCGAACGGCCAGGCGAGGTAGGCCAGGACGTGCACCGACCGCCACATCCAGACCTTGCCGCGGTTCGCGAACCGCGCCCGCAGCAGCCCGCTGATGACGATGACCAGCATCAGGTCGACCGCGATCGTGCCGAGCCCCACCGCCCCGCCCGCGGGCACGACGACGTTGACGGGCAGCGCGAGGCCGGCCATGACCTTCACGGCCACGTGCGCGACCAGCATCGCCACGACCACGATCGCGGAGGCTCGGTGCAGGGCCTGCGCGAGGACGCGGTGCCGGATCTTCAGGATGAGGCGGTCGGTGGCGAGCAGGCCGCTCATCACCGCGACGGTCATCGAGACGAGGGCGAACACCCCGGCGAAGAAGTTGAGGAAGTACTGCACGTTCGCGACCGCGACGGCGCCCTGCGGGGTCGCCGCGCCGACGAGCACCAGCAGCGCGCCCGCGAGGACGAGACGCAGGGCCCAGGTGGGGACCATGGGATCATCACTGTTGCGAATTCGCACCGCTCTGACTCCTGTTCTGGTTGGCGGCCGCCTCGGGGGCGGGCGTCGAACCGGCGCCGTCGTCCGCCGGCGGGGCGGGGGGCGGCACCGGCGGCGGAGCGTCCTCCCCGGCGGGGACCGAGCCGAGGTTGGCGATCAGTCCGCCCGGAAGCACCTGGAGCGCGCCGCGCTCGGCGAACCCGAGGAGGGGGTCGGCCCGCTCCCGGAACGTCCATCCGCCGAGCTGCGCGCCGTCGAGCGGGACCCGGCCGCCGCCGTGGCGGAGCCCGAACCCGACCTCGGCGCGCGGCGAGGCCGCGCCGCCGCAGGGCCGGTCGGTGCCGGCGCGCCCGAGCGGCGCGCCCTGCGAGACGACGGCGCCGTCCTTGACCCGCGGCACGCTCTGCAGGCGGTAGTAGGTGGTGGCGACACCGCTGGCGTGGACGACCATGACCATCGCGCGCCCGGCCGAGTCGGAGCAGAAGCGGTAGAGGTGCCCGCTGCCCGCCGCGAGGACGCGGCCGTCGCCGCCCGAGAACGCCAGCGTGCCCAGCGGGCGCGCGGAGCCCTCCGAGGTCGTCATCGTCCACGCCTGGCCGGTCTTGAACGGCAGCATCAGCCGGTCGCCGGCCCGCGAGCCGTTGACGAGGGCGGTGGCCTGCTCGGCGGTGACCGCCCCGTACCGGCGCAGGGCGGTGACCTCCGCCGCCGCCATGACGTTCTTGGGGACGGCGCCGAGCAGGGTGGTGAACGCGCTGCTGCCGGAGAGGCCGACCTGCCACTCCTCGCCGGTCCAGCGCGCCGCGTAGAACGCGACCTCCGGCGCCGCGGAGCTGCCCGTCGGGACGGGGATCGCGGTGGTGCCGAACGCCCACGTCCGGTCGGCGCTCGTCCGGGTCAGGTCGACGATCGGCCTGCCGCCCGCGGGCGCGCCGTACGCCTGCTGGGCGGCGGCGCCGCGCTCGTCGATGGTCAGCTTGCGCACCTGCGCGGAGAGCACCGCCAGGTTCGGGGCGGCGGTCCGGTTCGCGGGGCCTCCGGCCTGCCCGCCGGGCTGCTGCGGCGACTGCGGCTGCTGCTGCGCGGGGTTGCCGCCCGGCCCGGCCGGGGCGAGGGCCCGCTCCGAGCCGGCGGGGTCGGACGTACCGCCGATGGGCCCGCCCTCCAGCAGGGCCCGCTCCGCGATGCCGAGCAGGGACAGCCCGACGGCGGTGGACAGCACGATCGCGCCGATGCTCATGCGGTCGGCGGGCCCGCGGCCGCGCCGCGGCTTCGCCTTCGGCCCGGGCCGCTGCGGGGCGGGGCGCCGCGTCGGGCCGGCGGCCGGCGGCCGCGCCGGCGGACGCGTCCGCGCCGGGCGCTCCTCCGCGCGCTGCCGGGCGGGCCTCGGCGGCCGTCCGCCGCGCGGCTGGAACTCGCGCGACCGGTCCCGGCCGGGCCCGGTCCCCTCGGCCCGCGCGTCGAAGCGCTCGAACCGCTGCCCGGTGCCCTGGTTGCGAGCGTCGAACGACCGCGTCCGGGCGTCGGGCTCGCCGGTGCTCCACGGCGCGGCCGGGCGCGGGCGGGCGGCGGCCGGCCGCGGGCGGGCGGCGGGCGGCTCGTTCCGCGCCCCGAACCGCGTGCGCGCATCCGGTGCGCCGAACCGGGTCCGGGCGTCGGCCGGGTCGTTGCGGACGCCGAACTGCCGCGCCCGCACGTCGGCCGACGGCTCGTTGCGAGCGTCGAACGACCGCGTCCGGGCGTCGGAGGAGTCGTTGCGGGCGTCGAAGGACCGCGTCCGCGCGTCGAACCGGTCGCCCTCTGCCGAGGACGGCCTGTTGCGCGCGCCGAACTGGTCCTCGCGCCGCTGGGACCGCTTCGCGCGGGCCTCGTGCCGCTTCATCTCGCGGCGGCTCGGCCCGCGGGTCCCGCGCCGGCCGCGCTCGGCCCCGTCGGGCTGCTCCGACCACCAGGACCCTTCGGGCCACTGCGGCAGCGGCTTCGGCTCGCCGGACCGCGGCCCCGTACGGGGCGCGGGTCTCGACGAGGGACGCGCGGACGTTTCCGCCCACGGTGAAGCATGCGTGTTGTTCCGGGACGCATGCCCGTTATCGCGTCGCGCCATGCCCTCTCCTGTGGAGGAGACGGAGGGCTCGGCGAACGCCGGTTCGGTTCCGGACCGCTGGGCTCGTCACCCGGCGGCCTTCCTGCTGAGACAGTTCGGGGAGCTCGGCATGGGAGCCCGCTCGCTCCCACCGCGTTCCCCGGACGGGTTCCGGAGAACCCGCTCGATCACTCAGGGAGCATACGCCCCCTGGGTCGCCCAGATGTGCGTTGGTACCAAAAAAACCTTTCAGACCTTAACCCGTGGCCGTTCCACTCTCCACTCCAGTACGCGCAGACGCCCCCGGCGCGTTCAGCCCTCCGGCAATCGATCCCGGCCCGTCTCCCGTGGTCCCGGCCGTCCCGGCCCTCCTGGCCCGGGGGGCCGCAGGCGCGTTCCCAGGGCGCCTGCGGTGGCGGGCTTAGTGAGAACTGATCCGTCCCTTAAGCGCGCCCTAACGGGGATGCCGGCGCGGCCGGCCGCCCCTAGCTTCGGGTGTGTCCACGACCGCGGACGCACACGGCGGCAGGAGGTGCCCGGATGAATCGATCACCGCGACAGGGATCAGCCCACCGGCGCCGCCCGCCCGTCCACCGCGCCCGCGGCCGGGCACCGGCGGAGCCGCACCCCACGGGACCCCGTCCCGCGGAGCCCGATCCCAGGGGACCGGATCCCGGTGGGCCGCTCCCGACGGTGCCGGATGCCGGGGCCGTGCCCCGCGCTCCCGTCCACGCGAACTCGATCCGGCAGTCCGAGCCGCCCAGCACGGCGCGCCCGTCTCCAGGTTCCTCCCCCAGGGCGCCGGGCCGGCCGCACCGGATCACACCACCCTCGGCAGGGGCGTTCGCGTGGAACTGGTCTCGGGAGCGGGGCACGGCCCCAACCGGACGCCGGTGCCCGGGAGGGACCGCGCCTACGGCGCGGGGGCGCGGGTCCCCTCCCGGGCACCGGTACGGCTAACGCGTCCAGGGCAGGCGGACGGCCTCCAGGTCCGGGTCGGCGAGCACGGCCTCGACGAGCGCTGCCGGGCCGACGACCTTCGTCCCCCACAGGTCCCAGTCGCAGTAGACGACCCACGAGCGGTCCTCGGCCCACAGGTCGGACGGGCAGCTCGACATCGCCGGATGGTCGTACAGGGCGGCCGCGTCGCCGAGCCGCCCGGCGAAGACCGTCTCGTCCTCCCAGTCGGCGGTGATGAGCGGACAGTAGTACGCAAGGCAGCGGGTCCCCGAGCCGGACGGGCTGTGCCGCAGCAGCACCCCGATCAGCCGGTACCAGCTCTCCCGGTCCAGGCAGCCCTCCGCGGGCGGCTGGATCGCCGCCGACCAGCTCCCCGCCGGATGCCCCTGCCGCAGGCAGCGGTTGCCGGGCAGCTCCCCCTCCGGGACGACCGGCTCACCGAACCCGCGCGCGAGCTCCTTCCACCGCAGCCGCCGCCAGCCGGTGCCCGGATGGCCGCTGCGGCCGAGGTCGGTACCGGTGACGATCGCGCCCTCCAGCAGGTCACCGACGTCGCCGGGGAGCTCGCCCGCCGGGTCGGCCAGCGCCGCCGCGGGGTCGGTCAGCCCCGCCGCGGCCACGGACTGGTGGACATCGTCGTGGGTGGTGGTGACAAGTCCCTCCTCCCACGCGTACATGGCGTGGAGGAGCCAGACGGCGTCGGGGCGGCGCGGCGGCTCGAACCCCGAGTAGCAGTGATCGGGATCCAGGTCGTGCAGCCAGCGGGCGGCCTCCCCGGGAACGCGGGCCCATGCGTCCTCGATGTCCATAGCGGCATCCTGTCATCTCAGGGGGTGAGCAGGCCTCCCAGGCGTGCGGCCTGTATCTCCCAGCGCCATTCCCGCTCTACCCAGGCGCGTCCCTTCTCCCCCATCGCGCGGGCGCGGCCGGGGTCGGCCAGCAGCCCGGCGAGGGCCTGCGCCACCCGGGCGACCGAGCGGCCCGGCACGACGAGCCCGGTCTCGCCGTCCAGGACGGCGTCGGGCGCGCCGCCGGAGTCGCCGGCCACGACCGGGAGCCCCGTCGCCGACGCCTCCAGGTAGACGATCCCGAGCCCCTCCACGTCCAGGCCGCGGCGGCGCGTGCGGCACGGCATCGCGAAGACGTCTCCCGCGTCGTAATGAGCGGGCAGCTCCTCCCAGGGGACGCCGCCGGTGAACACGACCGACCCGGCCACGCCGAGCGACGCGGCGAGGCGCTCCAGCCGGTCCCGGTACGGCCCTCCGCCGACGAGCAGCAGCACCGCGTCCGGCACCGTCCGCAGCACGTGCGGCCAGGCGTGGATGAGGGCGTCCTGCCCCTTGCGCGGCACCAGGCGGGACACGCACACCGCCACGGGACGGCCGTCCAGGCCGTGCCGCTCCCGGATCTCCCCACCGCCGGCGCCCGCGCGGAACACCTTCTCGTCGACGCCGGGAGCGAGCCGGGTCATCCGGGCCGCCGCGTCCCGCGACAGGGCCCGCGCCATCCTCGCCCGCGTGTACTCGCCCAGGTAGGTCAGGACGTCCACGCCGTCGCCGATGCGGCGCAGGAGGCCGCGCGCCACCGGCAGCGACGCCCAGCCCGCCTCGTGCCCGTGCGTGAGGCCGACGAGCGTCCCGGCGCCGGCCCGCCGCAGCGCCGGGGCCAGCAGCCCCAGCGGCGCCGCCGCGCCGAACAGCACCGAGTCGCAGCCCTCCGCGCGCAGCACCTCCCCCGCCCGGCGCAGCACGCCCGGCTCCGGCAGCATCAGCGAGCCCGGATGGCGGACGACGGGGAACGGCTGCGCCGCGTCGAACTCCGCGGCGCCCTCCCAGTCCGGGGCGTACACGACGACCGAGCCGGGCGGGCGCCGCAGCGCGAGGCCGTGCACGAACGCCTGGATGCCGCCCGGCCGGGGAGGGAAGTCGTTGGTGACGAAGAGGGTCCTGGTCATCGTCCGGCCAGAATACGGAACCGGCGCCGCGCCGGTCCCGGCGGGACGGGAAAGGCCCGGCACCGCGGATGCGGTGCCGGGCCTCTCTACGGCCTGGTTACTCGACGGCCCGGGTCGCAGGTCAGCGCTTGGCTTCCCGCGACTCCTCGGAACCCTCGATGGCCTTCTGCTCCCCCTCGCCGTGCCCGCCGTTCCCGTGCTCCTCGATGGGGATGTCATCGAGGGTCCACGCGCGGTTGAGCCGCGAGCGCAGGTGCCCGACCGGGCCCTTGGCGGCGGGGATGCCCGCCGCGTCCCGGTCCGGCGCCGCGGGCAGCGCGGTCTCCTTGGACAGGAGCACGTGCATCTCCGCCTCGCGCGCCGGCTCGTGGCGCTCGGAGAACCGGCCCTCCGGCGACATGACGATCACACCGCTCTCCACACCGTGCGCGACGGACTCGGCGTCCTTGCGCTGCAGCCCGATGCAGATCCGCTTCGTGATGATGTACGCCAGGACCGGGCCCACGAAGAACGTCACCCGGAAGAACCACGTCGTGGCGAACAGCGAGATGTGGAACCGCTCGGCGAGGATGTCGTTCGCGCCGGCGATCCACAGCAGCCCGTAGAACGTCACCGCGGCCATGCCGATCGCGGTGCGGACCGGGGCGTTGCGCGGCCGGTCGTTGACGTGGTGCTGCCGCTTGTCGCCGGTCACCCACGCCTCGACGAACGGCCACACCGCCGCGCCCGTCATGATGATGCCGAGCGGCAGGAGCGCCGGGATCAGCACGCTCAGGCTGAGCGTGTGGCCCCACGCGTTGATCTCCCAGGCGGGCATGATCCGCAGCGAGCCCTCGAGGAAGCCCATGTACCAGTCCGGCTGGGAGCCGGACGAGATGGCGCCCGGGTCGTAGGGACCGTACAGCCAGACCGGGTTGATCTGGAAGAACGCCCCGAACAGCGCCGTGACGCCGAAGACGAACAGGAAGTAGGCGCCCGTCTTGGCCATGAACACGGGGTAGAAGGGGTAGCCGTACACCTG
This sequence comes from Actinomadura sp. 7K534, assembly GCF_004348575.1. Lineage (NCBI taxonomy): Bacteria > Bacillati > Actinomycetota > Actinomycetes > Streptosporangiales > Thermomonosporaceae > Actinomadura > Actinomadura sp. 7K534. The sequence continues at coordinate 7,000 of NZ_SMKB01000094.1, read as the reverse complement.
CTTCTCGCTCTGGTGCTTGACCGGCATCGCGGTGTGCTTCTGATGCCACATGATCATCAGGTGCGCGGTGACCAGGGCGAGCAGCAGCGCCGGGATCAGCAGGATGTGCAGCATGTACAGCCGCGGCACGATGTCCTGGCCGGGGAACTCGCCGCCGAACAGGAACATGTAGATGTAGGTCCCGACGACGGGGATCGACTCCGCGACGCCCTGGGTGATCCGCAGCCCGGTGCCGGACAGCAGGTCGTCCGGCAGCGAGTAGCCGAACAGGCCCTCCAGGATGCCGAGGGTGAACATGGCGAGGCCGATCAGCCAGTTCAGCTCGCGCGGCTTGCGGTAGGCGCCGGTGAAGAACACCCGCAGCATGTGCGCCAGGATCGACGCCATGAACAGGATCGCCGCCCAGTGGTGGATCTGCCGCATGAGCAGCCCGCCGCGGACGTCGAAGCTGATGTGCAGCGTCGAGGCGTACGCCTCCGACATCGCCACGCCCTGCAGGTTCGTGTACGAGCCGTCGTACACGACCTCCAGCATGCTCGGCTTGAACCAGAACGTCAGGTAGACGCCGGTCAGCAGCAGCACGATGAAGGAGTACAGGGCGATCTCGCCCAGCATGAACGACCAGTGGTCGGGGAAGACCTTCTTGACGTTCCGGCCGAAGAACGTCGTCGACCCGAGACGCTCGTCGACGAAGCCGAGCGTGCCCTCTACGGCCTTGGGCGGAGCCGTGGTGGTCTCGCTCATCCGCGCTCCCAGAAGCTCGGTCCGACGGGCTCTTGGTAGTCGTCCGTCGCGATGAGGTAACCGTCCTCGACCGACAGCGGAAGCTGCGGCAGCGGCCGGGCGGCCGGGCCGAAGACGACCTTCGCCGCGTCCGTGGCGTCGAAGGTGGACTGATGGCACGGGCACAGGATGTGGTGCGTGGTCTGCTCGTACAGGGCCGCCGGGCACCCCACGTGCGTGCACACCTTCGAGTACGCCACGGTCCCGTTGACGTGCCAGTTGGCGCGGCCCGGGGCGGGCTTGAAGTCGGCCGCGGGCACGTTGATGAGGATCGTGACCGCCTTCGCGACCTCGGTGAGCAGATCCTCGTGGGGAACGTGCTCCTCCATGCCCTCGGGCAGCACGGTGATCATGCTGCCGGGGGCTGCGAAGTCGCTGACCCGCAGCGGCTTGTTGGTGCCGTCCACGACCAGCCGGACGCCCTGCTTGCCCTCCGCCTTCGCGCGCTCCACGGCCTTGGCCCAGTAGGTGCTGCGGAGCTTCTTCTCCGGCAGCGGGCCGAGGTCGCGCAGCAGCACCAGCGGCGCCAGCCCGAGCGGCGCGGCGGCCAGCAGCAGCGTGCGGCGCAGCAGCGGCCGCTTGGTGATGCCGCTGTCCTCGGCGCCCTCCACGAAGTCCCTGGCGAACGCCGACCGGGTCTCCTCGTCGGCGGCCAGGTCGTGGCGCTCCTGGACGATCGGCTTGCTGGTCATCAGCCGCCGCACCCAGATCGTCACGCCGACGGCCATCGCGAGGAACGCGAGCGCCATCGTCCCGCCGAGCCAGAAGTTGGTCTCGCGTGCGTCCTCGACGCCGTGCATGCCGCCGTCGCGGCCGCTCCAGCCGATGAAGTACGCGATGAACGTCACGCTGGCGGCGAACGCGAGCAGGAAGAGCGCCGCGACGATCCGCTCGGCCCGCTTGGCCGACTCCTCGTCGAGCTGGTCGCCCGCGCCCGCCGGCGCCGAGATGTCGTCCTCGGCGAGGAGCGCCTTGTCCCGCGCCGGCGACGGCGTGCCGATCACGCGCTCGCGCCGGGCGCCCTCTTCCCGCGGGTCCGTCGAGCCCGCGGTCTCCTTGTTCTCGTCGCTCATGACTTCTTCAGCTTCTTCGGCTTCTTCGCGGTGATCCACATCGCCGCCAGGACCAGCAGGCCGAGGCCGACCAGCCAGCCGACCAGGCCCTCGCTCACCGGGCCGATGCGGCCGAGGCCGTTACCGCCCGGGTTCGGCTCCTCGCGCACGTTGACCAGGTAGGCGATGATCGCCTGCTTGTCCTTCGGGGTGAGCGTGCTGTCGTTGAACACCGGCATCGCCTGCGGGCCGGTCAGCATGGCCTCGTACATCTGGGTGGGCGTCACGTCGTGCAGGTCCGGGGCGTACTTGCCGCCGGTCAGCGCGCCGCCCTGCCCGGTGAAGCTGTGGCACTGCGCGCAGTTGGTGCGGAACAGCTTGCCGCCCAGCGCGACGTCCCCGCCCTCGGGGTCCACGGCCGAGGCCGGCGGGACCTCAGGGCCGCCGCCCAGCGTCTGGATGAAGGCCCGCAGGTCGATGACGTTCTTCTGCGCCTTCGCGAGCTGCTCCTCGGCCTGCTTCCGCCGCTTCGGGTCGTCGTAGTCGGTCTTGATCGACGTGTTGAAGGTGGGGATCGGCTCCTTGCGCGGCACCTGGGCGCCCGGGTTCATCGCGGGCATCCGGCCCGTGGTGACCTGGAAGTCGACGGATGCGGCGCCCACGCCGATCAGGCTGGGGGCGATCGGGTTGCCGTCGGCGTCCTTGGTGCCCTCGGCGTTCAGCCCGTGGCAGCTCGCGCAGTTCTTGTTGAACAGCTCCCGGCCGTTCTCCAGGTCCGGCGCGGCCTGCGCGCTGCTGTGCGCCTCGGCGCGGTCGGTCTGCGGCGAGAAGCCGGCGTAGACGACGCCGATCGCCGCCAGGGCCGCCAGCACGACGGCGTAGCCCGCCCACGGGCGCCGTCGCCATGCGGTGATCCTTTTCACGGAAATCCCCGTTCGGGTCATGTCTTCTAGTGGGTCAGGGTCGTCAGGCCGGTCACAGGTCGAGCAGGTAGACGGCCGCGAACAGGCCGATCCACACCACGTCGACGAAGTGCCAGTAGTAGGACACGACGATCGCGCTCGTCGCCTGCTCGTGCGTCCACCGTTTCGCGGCGTAGGTGCGCCCGAGGATGAACAGGAAGGCGATGAGGCCGCCGATCACGTGCAGGCCGTGGAAGCCGGTCGCCAGGTAGAAGACCGAGCCGTAGGCCGAGGACGCGAAGGTCAGTCCCTCGTGGGTGACGAGGTTGTAGTACTCGTATCCCTGGCCGGCCACGAAGTAGGAGCCCATGAGGAACGTGAGCACGTACCACTCGCGCAGGCCCCAGCGCCGGACGTTCAATATGCCGCCGTCACGGCCCACCTTGCCGGCCTCGGCCTTGAACACGCCGATCTGGCACGTCACCGAGGACAGGACCAGGATCGTGGTGTTGAACGCCGACAGGGGCAGGTCCAGATGGGCACCCGGCCACGCGTCATCCCCATGCTGGCCGATCGTCACGGAGCGGATCGTGAAGAACATCGCGAACAGCGCCGCGAAGAACATCAGCTCGGACGACAGCCAGACGATGGTCCCCACGCTGGTCACATTGGGACGGTTCGCCCGAACGTGGGGTGTTGTCTCTATCGCGGAAGCTGTCACGGGCGCCATTATTGCGCCCCTGTCCCACGAGTGACGCAGGACCCCCCTTCTACGGTTCCCGAGCGTGTCCGCCGGGCTCCCGACCCGGTAACCTTCACGTCCATGAGCACCGCCCCGGAGAGCCTGATGAAGGTCCTCGTCTACAGCGACGACGCCCACACCCGCGAGCAGATCCGCATGGCGATCGGGCGCCGCCCCGCCGCCGGCCTCCCCAAGGTCGAGTTCGTCGAGCGGGCGACGCAGCCCGCCGTCGTCGAGCGGCTCGACGAGGGGGACATCGACGTCGTCGTCGTGGACGGCGAGGCCCAGCCCGCGGGCGGCCTCGGCGTCTGCCGCCAGGCCAAGGACGAGGTGTACGACTGCCCGCCCGTCCTCGCCGTCATCGCCCGCCGCGACGACGGCTGGCTCGCGACGTGGTCGCGCGCCGACGCCGTGGTGAGCCTGCCGCTCGACCCGGTCGCGGTCGCGAACGCGGTCGCCGGCCTCATGCGCAAGCGCGCCGAGACCCGTCTCCCCGTCCTGTAGACCCCGGGTCCGCCACCCGTCGACGCCGTAGGGACCGCCTCCATGCACCGGCCTTCCGACCACCGGGCCTCCGACCCCCGGGACGCGCGCACCACCTGGCCCGCCCTCCTCAACGCGCTGCTCGCGGGCGAGTCGCTGTCCAGCGAGGAGACCTCCTGGGCCATGAACAGCATCATGGCCGGGGACGCCACCGACGTGCAGATCGCCGGCTTCGCCGTCGCGCTGCGCGCCAAGGGCGAGACGGTCGAGGAGGTCACCGGCCTCGCCGAAGGCATGATGGACAACGCCACCCCGATGGACGTCCCGGGCCCGATCGCGGACCTCGTCGGGACGGGCGGCGACCGCGCCCACACCGTCAACATCTCCACGATGGCCGCCGTGGTGGCCGCCGCCGCGGGCGTCCGGGTCGTCAAGCACGGCAACCGGGCGGCGTCGTCGTCCTGCGGCGCCGCGGACCTGCTGGAGAACCTCGGCGTCGCCATCGACCTCTCCCCCGGCGCCACCGCGCAGGTCGCCGAAGAGCTCGGCATCACGTTCTGCTTCGCGCCGCTGTACCACCCGGCGCTGCGGCACGCGGCCCGCACGCGCAGCGAGCTCGGCACGCCGACCGTCTTCAACTTCCTCGGCCCGCTCACCAACCCGGCCCGTCCCACCGCCCAGGCCGTCGGGGTGTTCCACCCCCGGATGGCGGGCGTCGTCGCGGGCGTGTTCGCCGCCCGCGGCTGCTCCTCGCTGGTGTTCCGCGGCGATGACGGCCTCGACGAGCTGACGACCACCGGCACCTCGACGGTGTGGGTCGTCCGCGACGGCACCGCGACCGAGACGACGTTCGACCCGTCCGACCTCGGCATCCCGCCCGCCAAGCCCGACGACCTGCGCGGCGCCGACGCCGAGTTCAACGGCCGGGTGGCCCGCGAGACGTTCGCCGGGCGGCAGGGCCCCGTCCGCGACATGGTGCTGCTGAACGCCGCCGCGCTCATCACGGCCTACGACGGCACCCCCGCGCCGGACGCGCTGACCCCGGCCCTGCGCGACGCCTACGAGCGCGCCGCGGTCGCCGTCGACTCCGGAGCGGCGAACACCCTCCTCGACCGCTGGGTCGAGGTATCGCAGAGCCTGAGGGGCTAGCCCCGTGGGGCTGTACTAGCCCAGGGGGCGACCCCCTGGAACCCCCGGTCCGAGCCGGTCGATCCTCACGCCACCGTTGCGCTCTGGTGTGACCGTACGGGGTGTGCGGTGTCGCTGCGGTCGCCCGGCTCGGCGGGTCACGCGACCTGCGCTCGCTGCACTCGCTCCGGCCGCACGACCCGTGGGGCTGTGCTAGCCCAGGGGGCGACCCCCTGGAACCCCCGGTCCGAGCCGGTCGATCCTCACGCCACCGTTGCGGTCTGGCGTGACCGTACGGGGCGTGTGAGTGTCGCTGCGGTCGCCCGGCTCGGCGGGTCACGCGACCTGCGCTCGCTGTACTCGCTCCGGCCGCATGACCCGTGGCGATCATTTATGTCGTTGAGCGTGTGTGCTACCGCCCAAGGAGGCGACGGGGGTCAGTCGGCGTTGGGGAGGCCTAGGGAGAAGGCCTGCTCCAGGTCGTGTTGGGAGTAGGTGCGGAACGCGATGTGCGTTTCGGTGCCGAGGACGCCCGGGACCTTGTTGAGGCGGCCCGGGATCACGTCGTTCAGTTCTTCGTGGCGTCCCACCCGGACCATCGCCATGAGGTCGTGCTCACCGGTGATGGAGTAGACCTCGCTCACGCCGTCCAGGGCGGCGATCGTCTCGGCCACCTCGTGGATGCGCGCGACGTCGGCCTTGACGAACACGATGGCAGTGACCACTTCACCCTCCCCGTGTGGTTATGGCGCTGTGCTTGCGACGTTCCGACCCTACCGGGCGGCGATCAGCCGCGGCTCAGCGCGGCGAGGCGGCCCGCCGGGCCGGCGCGGCGGGCCGCCAGCGCGAACGCCACACCGGCGACGAAGCCGTAGATGTGCGCGGTGTAGGCGACGCTGCTCTGCTCGTCGCCGAGGGACAGCCACTGCAGCACGAACCAGTACCCGAGCACGACCCACACCGGCAGCCGGATCACGATGATCGGCGGCACGAAGCTGACGATGCGCCCCCGCGGGTTGAGGATCACGTAGGCGCCCATCACGCCCGCGATGGCGCCGGACGCGCCGATGAGCGGGACGAGCGAGTCCGGCGAGGTGAAGGCGAAGCCGTAGACGGCCACTAGCCCGAAGGCCAGGTAGCTGAGCAGGTAGCGCCACCGGCCGAGCCGGTCCTCGACGCCCATGCCGACCACGAACAGCGCGACCAGGTTGCCGAGCAGGTGCAGCGCCCCCGAGTGCAGGAACATCGAGGTGAACGCCGACGTCCAGGGCGCCTTGCCGAAGTCCGCCGGGCCGCAGGACCGCACGATCCCCGCCGGGATCGGCTGCTGGTCGCCGGTCGTCAGCTCCTTGGGGACGGCGCCGTACTCGTAGGTGAAGTGCGCCGCGTTGCACTCGCGGACCCGGTCCTCGCCGTACCAGGCGGCGAAGTTCGACATGGGGGTGATCAGGAACACCACGACGTTGGCCGCGACCAGCAGGTACGTCACCCAGGGGACGCGCCGGGCGGGCTGGCTGTCGTAGAGAGGCAGTGCCATGCAGGGGTCGTCCTCTCCGCGCTCCGGGTTCCACGGTCACCTTAGCGGGCGCACACCCCTCGGACGGGACGCCTCGCGCCGCTCGTGAGCCCTGTCGCGGCCTTGGTCGTAGCCGCGCTCGTAGGCGCGGTCGATGAACGCGCGCAGGCCCTCGGCGCCGTGCGCGGGGCACGTCCAGGCGCCGTCGACCTCGACCAGCCGGACACCGGGCAGGTCGAGCCAGCGCAGCACGCACTCCATCTCCTCGGCCGTGGCGCCCGCCGACGGCGGCTCGCCGAGGGCGACGCCGCCGGGCGCCTCGCCGGCGGGCGGGAAGACCGTCTCGGCGGTGGCGACGAGCGCGTCGACGTAGGGCCGGGGGTGGGCGCGGGGC
>NZ_SMKB01000093.1:0-26694 GCF_004348575.1 Actinomadura sp. 7K534 | reverse complement strand
GCCCCTCCCCTGGCCCGACCTCGGCCACCCGATGCCCGACCCCCGCGAGGCGGGCCCCGGCGCGGAGCCCGCCACCGACCTCGGCGTCCTCGTGCAGGCCGTCGACGAGGCCGCCCGCCGGGCGGGCATCGCCCGCGGGCCGTCCCCGTGGCTGAACCCGCTGCCCGACAAGATCACGCTGACGCCGCGGACCGCCGCCGGAGGCTCCGTCGTGGACGTACCGCCGGTCCAGTTCGGCGTCACCGACCTGCCCGCCGTGCAGTCCCGCGAGCCGCTCGCCCTCGACCTCGCGGGCGGCGGGCACCTCTACCTCGCCGGGTCCGCGCGGTCGGGCCGCTCCACCGCGCTGCGCACCATCGCCGGGGCCATCGCGGGCGCCTGCTCCCCCTACGACGTGCACCTGTACGCCGTCGACTGCGGCGCGAACGCGCTGCTGCCGCTCGGCTCCCTCCCGCACTGCGGCGCCGTCGTCGCCCGCGACCGGCCCGGCCGCTGCGAACGGCTGCTCGCCGCGCTGACCGCCGAGGTCGCCCGGCGCCACCGGCTGCTCGCCGAGGCCGGGTTCGCGTCCCTCGCCGAGCAGCGCGCCGCCGTCGCCGCCACCGACCGGCTCCCCTGGATGGTGCTGCTCCTCGACCGCTGGGACGGCTTCCTCGGCGCGTTCGAGCACCACGACCACGGCCGCCTCGTCGAGCAGGTCGTCCGGCTGCTCCGCGAGGGCGCCGCCGTCGGGCTGCGCGCCGTCTTCACCGGCGACCGCTCCGGCCTGGGCGGGCAGATCTCCACCGTCTTCGACCGCCGCCTCCTGCTGCGCATGGCGGACCCGAACGACTACGCGTACGGGGGCCTGCGGGACCGGCAGGTCCCCGCCGCGATGCCGCCGGGACGCGCCCTCGAACCCGCCGCTGCCGGCTCGCCGCCGCGCGTCTCGCAGATCGGCGTGCTCGGGGACGACGCGTCGGGCGCGGCGCAGGCCGCCGTGCTGCAGGAGATCGCGCGTGCCTGCGTGTCCCGGTACGGGCGGCTTCCGCGCCGCCAGCGTCCCCTGCGCGTGGACGAGCTGCCCGTCCGCGTCACCTACCGCGAGGCGATGTCGCTGGACCCCGACTTCCTCGCCCCGTCCGCCCTGTGGGCCCTCGTCGGCGTGGGCGGGGACACCCTCGTCCCCACGGGCGTCGACCTCCTCGCCGAGGGGCCGGGCCTCACCGTCGCCGGGCCGCCGCGCTCCGGGCGCTCCACGACGCTCCGGACGATCGCCCATTCGCTCCTCGATCCCGCCGTCGGCGGGGGTCTCGTGCCGGTCGTCCTCGTCACGCCGCGCCGCTCCCCGCTGCGGCTGCTGTCCGGGCACCCGGGCGTCCTCGGCGTCCTCACCCGCGACTCCGGCGCCGCCGACCTGACCGAGGCGATCGGCGACGAGCACCGCTACGCCGTCATCGTGGACGACGCGGAACTCCTCCGCGAAGGGCAGGGCGGGGAAGAGCTGGGCGGCGCGCTCCGCGACGTCCTGCGGACCGCGCGAGACGGGGAGCACGCCGTCGTCATCGCCGGGACCACCGCCGAACTCGCCCGGGGGCACGGGCACGGCAGGCACGGGGACTTCGTGTCGGACGTGGCCCGTTCCCACTCCGGCGTGCTGCTGTCCGTCGAGTCGCCCGAGGACGGCGCCCCGCTCGGCCTCCGGCTCCCCCGCAGCACGCCGCCGGGCGGCCCCACCGGCCGCGGCGTCCTCGTGGCGGCCGGCCGCACCGCGCAGATCCAGGTGGCGCTTCCGCCGCCCGCCGCCGACGCCTAGCCGGCCGGGGAAATGATGCGGGTCCCGGCCTCGGGGGGATGGGCCGGGACCCGCGGCTCGGTTTCGCACACCCGGGCCGAAGAATGGAGCCAATTCCCCTTCACCGCGGAGCGGAAAAGGCTCGTCATGGGCGCCAGCCTACGCCCCATCGATCACGTTGTTCCAGAGCGGGAACGCGAAACCTCCGGCCGCGAGGGCGCTTCCGGCCCGTCCCGACCCGTCCGGATGTGGCCATACCGGCATTCAGCACGAACGCCCACATGCCTTGTGACGAGGGTAAACACCGCCGGTCAGAATGCCGGGGCGCACGCTTTCACGTCCATTGGAAAAAGTGTCCGATGAACCCCGCCGGTCAGCGGGCCGGCTCGAAGGGGTCGTTCACCGGGCGCGCGTCCGGATCGAGCACGCGCTCGGCGACCAGCGTGATCTGCTGGCCCTCGGTCTCGAACACGAACCGGCGCCGCACCGACTGGGTGACCTTGCCGCTGCCGTAGCGGACGACCGTGTTCTCGACCGCCTCCAGCGTGATCCGGTCGCCCTCCCGGACGGCGTGCCCGCCGTCGAGGCTCGTGCGGGCGCCCGTGTAGGCGGGACCGCCCTCCACGGGAGCGCGGTTGCGGTTATGCAGCTCGCGCACGGCCCGTTCCTGGGAGCGCGCGAGCCGCGGCGAGATCCGGACGCCGTACACCTCGCGGGGCGCGGACGTCTGGTCGCGGTGGTGCTTCTGCACGAGCGCCTGCGACCGGTGCCGCAGCAGCGTCCCGGCGGCGATCGTGAGCTGGCGGGTGACGTCGGCGTCGACGTCGGGGTCCGTCCGCCGGTCGGCGGACGAGGAGGCCAGCAGGCAGGCGGACAGGGTGAACGCCAGGCCGGCCCGGAGCCACGGGCGCACCATCGGCCTCTCCCGCATAAGAACCGAGCAGATTCGTGCCGAAGGGTACACCCGTCAGCCCCTGCGGGAGCGGGGAAACGGGGACCGGGACGCCGCCCCCGCCACCCGGTGCCGCGAGCCCCGCGCGGGACGTCCCGCACCGGGGCCGGGGCCTTATAAGGAGGGGCTTACGAAAACCCGAAAAGCCCGTTATCTAGACTGCGCGTGCGAGGTTAGGGAGGAGACCCACGTGCGCAAGGTCCTGATCGCCAACCGCGGAGAGATCGCGGTTCGTATAGCCCGTGCCTGCCGTGATGCGGGCCTGGCCAGTGTGGCGGTGTACGCCGAGCCCGATCTGGAGGCGCTGCACGTTCGGGTCGCCGACGAGGCGTTCGCCCTGGGCGGGCAGTCCGCGGCCGAGAGCTACCTGGACATCGAGAAGCTGCTGAAGGTCGCCGCCGACACCGGCGCCGACGCCGTCCACCCCGGCTACGGGTTCCTGGCGGAGAACGCCGACTTCGCCACGGCCGTGCAGAACGCCGGGCTGACCTGGATCGGTCCGCCGCCCGAGGCGATCACCGCGCTGGGCGACAAGGTGCAGGCGCGGCACATCGCGCAGAAGGTCGGCGCGCCGCTGGTCGCCGGGACCAAGGACCCGGTGTCGGGCGCGGACGAGGTCGTCGCGTTCGCGGAGGAGCACGGCCTGCCGATCGCCATCAAGGCGGCGTACGGCGGCGGCGGGCGCGGCCTGAAGGTCGCGCGGACGCTGGACGAGGTGCCCGAGCTGTACGAGTCCGCCGTCCGGGAGGCCGTGGGGGCGTTCGGGCGCGGCGAGTGCTTCGTGGAGCGGTACCTCGACCGGCCGCGGCACGTCGAGACGCAGTGCCTCGCCGACAAGCACGGCAACGTCGTCGTCGTGTCCACCCGCGACTGCTCGCTCCAGCGGCGCCACCAGAAGCTCGTCGAGGAGGCCCCGGCGCCGTACCTGACCGACGAGCAGGTCGAGCTGCTGTACCGCTCGTCGAAGGCCATCCTCAAGGAGGCCGGCTACGTCGGCGCGGGCACGTGCGAGTTCCTCGTCGGCCAGGACGGCACCATCTCGTTCCTCGAGGTCAACACCCGCCTCCAGGTCGAGCACCCCGTCACCGAGGAGGTCACCGGGGTCGACCTCGTCCGGGAGATGTTCCGTATCGCCGACGGCGAGGAGCTCGGCTACGGCGACCCGGAGCTGCGCGGCCACTCGATCGAGTTCCGGCTGAACGCCGAGGACGCCGGGCGCGGGTTCCTGCCCGCGGTCGGCACGCTGACCGAGTGGGAGCCGCCCACGGGCCCCGGTGTCCGGCTGGACACCGGCTACGGCGCCGGGCAGACCGTCCCGCAGGCGTTCGACTCGCTGGTCGCCAAGCTGATCGTGACGGGCGCGACGCGCCGGCAGGCCGTCGAGCGGTCCCGCCGCGCGCTGGCCGAGTTCGTCATCGGCGGGATGCCGACCGTGCTGCCGTTCCACCGGGCGGTCCTGGACGACCCGGCGTTCGTCCCCGAGGACGACGCGACGCCGTTCTCCGTCCACACCCGGTGGATCGAGACCGAGTTCGACAACCAGATCCCGCCGTACGAGACGCCCGCCGCCGGAGACGACGCGGACGAGGGCGAGCGGGAGCGCGTCACGGTGGAGGTCGGCGGCCGGCGCATCGAGGTCGTGCTGCCCGCGGGCCTCGGCGCGTCCGCGCCCGCCGGCGGCGGCGCGCAGCCCGCCAGGCGGCGCGGGGCCAGGAAGGGCGGCGGCGCCCAGGCGTCCGGCGACTCCCTGGTCAGCCCCATGCAGGGCACCATCGTCAAGGTCGTCGCCGAGGACGGCGCGACCGTGGAGGCCGGCGACACCATCGTCGTCCTGGAGGCGATGAAGATGGAGCAGCCGATCACCGCGCACAAGGCCGGGACGCTCACCGGGCTGAGCGCCGAGGTCGGCCAGAGCGTCTCGTCCGGCGCCGTCATCTGCGAGATCAAGGACAGCTGAGCAGGGTCCGCCCCGCCCGTTCGCGGGCGGGGCGGACGCGTTCCGGCCCTGGCCGCGCCCCGTTCCCGGTCTGGGGTGCGGCCCCCATGCGCCCCGCCCGCAAATCAGTCGCTGGGATGAAGCGAATCCGGCTCTCACGTGGGCAGACTGGGAGCATGAGCACCGAGATCCGGGCCATCCGGGCGGCACGCCGGGGCGCCGTCTCGGCGATCATCGCCGCCGTCGCCTTGCCGGCGTTCGCCTTCACCGCCCCCGCACAGGCCGCCACGGGACAGCCCGCCACCACGCAGTCATCCACTTCTCAGACAGCCACCGTCCAGTCAGGCGCCGTCCAGACGGCCGCCGCACAGCTGCCGGCGATCCGCACGGCGGCCGCGGCCGACACCGTCGGCCAGATCGCCAAGGGCCTCATGGATTCGCGGCTCTACGTGACGAGCGGGGCCGGCGACGCCCTCTCCGCGGCCGACCAGAACGAGGTCGAGAACGCGCTGGCCGGCGCGTCCGACGCCGACATCCGCGCGGTCGTCGTGAGCGACAACGTGTCCAGCGCCGAGGTGGGGCAGATGCTCAAGGCCGTCGCGAACCGCGTCGGCGAGGGCGAGACCTACCTGGCCGTCACGGCGGACGGCTCCCGCATGAGCGGGATCTCGAAGAAGCTGAGCAGCACCGAGATCAACCAGCTCGTCACCCGCACCAACGGCGCGCCGCTCAAGGACCGGCTCGTCCAGTTCAGCGACCTGGCCGAGAAGAAGGCGGACGACAACGCCCGGTCGAGCGCGATCGGCGGCTTCGTCACGCTCAGCGTGCTGATCCTGCTGGCCGCGGGCGTGTCGGGCCTGTTCCTCGTCTCCCGCAAGCGGCAGCGCGTCCGCGCGGAGCAGGAGATGGCCGACCTCAAGAACGGCGTGCAGGAGGACGTCACGCTCCTCGGCGAGGACATCGCGCACCTCGACCTCAACGTCATGGACAAGGAGCTCGAACCCGAGATCCGCTCCGACTACGAGCGCGCCATGAACTCCTACGACGCCGCTAAGCGGGCGACCGAACGCGCCACGCGGCCGCAGGACATGCAGGACGTCACGACCGCCCTTGAGGACGGCCGGTACTACATGACCGCGACGCGCGCCCGCCTCGCCGGCGAGCCCGTGCCCGAGCGGCGTGCCCCCTGCTTCTTCAACCCGCAGCACGGCCCCTCGGTGGAGGACGTCATGTGGGCGCCCCCGGGCGGGACCGCGCGGTCGGTCCCGGCCTGCGCGGCCGACGCGGAGGCACTCCAGCACGGGGCGGACCCGGACGTCCGCATGGTCCCGTACGGCGGCGGACGGCGCCCCTACTGGGACGCGGGCCCCGCGTACGGCCCCTACGCCGGCGGCTACTACCGCGGCTACGGCGGCATCGACCTCCTCAGCGGCATGATGATCGGCACCATGCTCGGCTCGATGATGGGCGGCTTCGGCGGCTACGGCGGAGGCGACGCCATGGGCGGCTTCGGCGGCGACGGCGGCGACGTCGGCGGCGGCTGGGACTTCGGGAGCGGCGACTTCGGCGGCGGAGGCTTCGGCGACTTCGGCGGCTTCTGAGCCCGGGTCGTGAGCCTGAGGCCCCCGCCGGCCGGCGGGGGCCTCAGCCGTTCAGGGACGTACTGAAGGGGGCGCGTTCAGCCGGAGGGGGCGGCGGCCGTGTCGCAGCTGCACAGCGGAAGCTCGGGGCGGACCGGGACCATCGCGTCGGTGATGGAGACGAGGCTCGCGGCAACCCCCCAGGGCCGTACCGCCTCGTCGACGCGCCGGACCAGATCGTCGTCCCCGGTCGCCATGAGGGACGGCAGGTCCGCCAGGTCCCGGTCCGCCACCGCGTCGCGCAGCGCCACCTCGGTGACCGTCTGCGCGGCGGAGGACGGCGCGTCCGCGGCGGCCGCGTACGTGACGGGGTCGTCGGCCCCCATCACCGCGGTCGCCTTGACACGGACGTGCACGCCGTCCCTCGTGGTGGCCTTGAACCAGATGTCGTACGGCTGCGCGCCCATAGGAACGCGCACGCCGGTGTCCACGAAGGGGACGAGGAACCGCAGGCCGGGCTGCCGCACGCCGATCGTGCGGCCGAACCGCCGGACGACGAGGCGCTCGGACGCCCCGACCCTCCGGAGGCCGTAGGCGACCCCCACGGCAACGAGCAGCCCGAGGACGATCAGGAAGGCCGCCGGGGCGGCCAGGATCTCCGTCCGCTCCACCCCGACCTCCTCACTCAGCGCCGCCGGTATCCTCACCTTCCACCATCGGTGGTGAAACCCCCCGTCACCATTGGGCCCAGTGCTCATTGAGGTGGGTGCCGACCATGCAGACGGAACTGAGCCGTATGGGTGTCGCACCTGATTGGGGATCTGATGCATGGACAACGGCGGGTCTCGTGCGATGACGTGGTGCCATGACCGCGAGCAGCACCGGACCGGCGGCGGAGCCGGCCGCCGGGCACCCTGACACCGGGCCGGAGTCCGAGCATCAGCCGCGCCGCCCGAGGACGCCGGTGTCGGCCCTGTTCTGGCGCATCCTCGGCATCAACGGCCTGATCTTCGTGATCGGCATAGCCGCCCTGGCGCTGACGCCGCTCACGGTGTCGTCCCGGATCCTGCTGAGCGAGCTGGCGATCCTGGCGGTGGGCCTGGCGGTCATGGTGGCGGCGAACGCGCTGCTGCTGCGCGTCAGCCTCGCGCCGCTGGCCGGGCTCACGACCCTGATGGCGCGGATGGACTCGCTCCGCTCGGGCGACCGGCTCGCGACCACCCCGAACCGGGACCTGTTCCGGCTGGTCGACCAGTTCAACGCGATGCTCGACCGCCTGGAGGCCGACCGCAGCACCAGCACCGCCATGGTGCTGGACGCGCAGGAGGCCGAGCGCCGCCGCATCGCCCAGGAGCTGCACGACGAGATCGGGCAGAGCCTCACCGTCGTGCTGCTCGAACTGAAGTCGGTGGTGAGCAGGGCGCCGGAGGAGGTCGCGGAGGACCTGCGGGGCGTGCAGGAGACCGTCCGGTCGAGCCTGGACGAGGTGCGCCGGGTCGCGCACCGGCTGCGTCCCGGCGTCCTGGACGATCTCGGCCTGACCAGCGCGCTCACGTCCCTCGTCGGGGACTACTCCGAGACGGGCGGGCCGCGCGTGACCCGCCGCGTCCAGACCGGCCTGGAGGGCCTCGGCGGCGACGCCGAGCTCGTGATCTACCGGATCGCGCAGGAGGGCCTGACCAACGTGTGGCGGCATTCCGGCGCGAAGAACGCCGAGCTGTCGCTGACGCAGGACGAGGACGGCCGGGTGATCCTGCGGGTCGTGGACGACGGCTCGGGCCCGCCGACGAAGACCGGCACCGGCATCCGGGGCATGCAGGAGCGCGCGATGCTCATCGGCGCCCAGCTCACCATCGGCCCGGCCAACGGCGGCGGGACGGAGGTCCGCCTGGTGATCCCGCCCCCCGGCAGCCGCCGCAACCAGCACCCGGTCAAGGACTAGCGCGGGCCCGCACGACCCCGGAACCGCGCGGAACTACGGCTCGACGAGACCGACGCGGATGGCGTACTTGGTCAGCTCCAGCCGGTCGCGCATGCCGAGCTTGGCGAGGATGTTCGCGCGGTGCCGGTCGACGGTCTTGACGCTGATCGTCAGCAGCTCCGCGATCTCTTTGGACGAGTGGCCCTCCGCGACGAGCTTGATGATCTCCTCCTCGCGCGGGGTGAGCAGGCTGTCGGGGCCGTCGCCGTCCCGGTCGCGGCTCAGGTACTCGCGGATCAGCACGTTGAGGGCGCCCGGGTAGAGGAACGGCTCGCCCCGCATCGCGGCGCGGCAGGCGTGCAGGAGGTCGCGGTCGGCGACGGACTTCAGCACGTACCCGGACGCGCCGGCCTTGAGCGCCTCGAACAGGTACTGCTCGTTGTCGTACATGGAGAGGATCAGCGTCCGCACGGCCGGGAAGCGGCGGGAGATCTCCCGCGCGGCCTGGAGCCCGGTCATCCGCGGCATCGCGATGTCGAGGATCGCGAGATCGACCTCGGTGCCCGCGATCAGCTCGAGCGCCTCCGCCCCGTCCGCGGCCTCGGCGACGACCGTCAGGTCCGGCTCGGCGTCGAGGATCAGCCGGAGGCCGCGGCGGACCAGCGCATGGTCATCGGCCAGCAGTATCCGGGTGCGAGTTTCCCCAGCTTGCACCATCACCTCCGGTCGACCGGACCCATGGTATGCCTGCAACCAGGGAGCCGACCGGCGCCCGGCATAGATACATGTTCCTCCCGTGCCGATATGGGTGCTGCCCCCGATGCTGACTCGGGCATCCGCCGCAAAGACTGGACACCGTACGCAGAAAGGGGCGGACGCATGGCACAGCGATACGGCAGGGGCCTCGGAGCCCTGTCCAAGGCGCCGCGGAGGCCGTCCTGCGACGGGACCGTCCCCGGCGTTAGGAGGAGGAACCTATCAGCCAGCAGAATCAGGCTCTCCGGAAGCCGAAAGGAAACCATGCAAGCGCGGGACATCGCCGTACAGGTGCCGACCGTGACGATGAACGACCCGATCGCGCACGCGATCCAGGTCATGGCCCTCGGCCGCCTGCCCGGTCTGATCGTCGTCGACGCCGAGCAGCGGCCCCGGGTCGTCCTGCCCGGGACTCAGGTGTTGAAACTGGCGGTTCCCGCCGCCTACCAGGAGGACCTGGCCCTGACCCGGGCCGTGGACGAGGCGCACGCCGACGTGTTCTGGGAAGAGATCAGCGACATGCGGGTAGGCGAATGCCTCGGAACGCACACGGTCCGCCCGGTGACCGTGAAGGCGTCCTCGACACTTTTGGAGATCGCCACCCTTATGGCGCAGCAGCGCAGCCCGCTTGTCGCGGTGGTGGACGACGCGGGGTTGCTGGCCGGTGCCGTCACCTTGGACCGGGTGCTGTCCGCGTTGGCGCTGACCAGGCCCGACCCGGACGACTGAGGCAAGCGCAGGGACGGGGTACGCGCCCAAAAAGCGCCTGCCCGCCGGGCGCGTCATTTCGCCGTTCACCTTCTGACGGCGCACTGGAGAGGGATCTGACATGAGCGCCGTGCTGGCGCTCGTGATCTTCATTGTCGCGTTCTTCTTCATCGCGACGGAGAAGGTCGACAAGGTCAAGGTCGTACTGGTCGCCGCCGGCCTGATGACAATCCTCGGGCTGACGTCGGGCGGGGAGGTCTTCTTCTCCGAGCACGAGGGGATCGACTGGAACGTCATCTTCCTGCTGCTCGGCATGATGATCGTCGTCGGGATCATCAAGGGCACCGGCCTGTTCGAGTACCTGGCGATCTGGGCGGCGAAGAAGTCGAAGGGCAGGCCGTACCGGCTGCTGGTGATGCTGATGGCCATCACCGCGGTGGCCTCGCCGTTCCTGGACAACGTCACCACGATCATGCTGGTGGCGCCGGTGACGGTGGTGGTCTGCAACCGGCTGCGGATCCCGGCTCAGCCGTACCTCATCGCCGAGGTGCTGGCGTCGAACATCGGCGGCGCGGCCACACTGATCGGGGATCCCCCGAACATCATCATCGGCAGCCGCGCGGGGTTGACGTTCAACGACTTCCTCGTGCACATGACGCCGATCGTGGTGATCGTCTTCGTCACGTTCGTGGTGATGTCCCGGTGGATCTTCCGCAAGTCGTTCAAGTACGACCCGCGGTACGTGGACGAGGTGATGGCGCTGGACGAGCGCAAGGCCATCACCGACCACCGCCTGCTGGTGCGGTGCCTCGTCGTGCTCGGCTTGATCATCGTCGGGTTCTCGCTGCACTCGGTGTTCCACATCGAGCCCTCGATCGTGGCCCTCGTGGGCGCGGGCGTCATGCTGCTCGTCACGAAGGTCGAGGTCAACGACGTCCTCAAGGAGGTCGAGTGGGGCGTCCTGGTGTTCTTCATGGGCCTGTTCGTGATGGTGTCGGGCCTCGGGCACACCGGCGTGATCGAGAGCATCGGCACCTGGGCCGCGGACGCGATCGGCGACAACTACTTCGCCGCCGCGACCAGCCTGGTGTTCGGCTCGGCCGTGCTGGGCGCGTTCTTCGACAACATCCCCTACACGGCGACGATGGCGCCGATCGTGGAGGGGATGGCGGCCGGGGCCGACCCGCAGACCGCGGACGCCCTGTGGTGGTCGTTCGCGCTCGGGGCCGACTTCGGCGGTAACGGAACGGCCGTCGCCGCGAGCGCCAACGTCGTCGCGATCGGCATCGCCGCCAGGACCGGTCACCCGATCAGTTTCTGGCAGTTCACCCGCTACGGCATCGGCATCACGGTCGTCAGCACCGTGATGGCCTGGGTGTACGTGGCACTGCGCTACTTCTAGCGCACCCCTTCAGTCGGGGAAGCGGATGGCCGGGCACGCCCGTCAGTAGGCGTGCTCGGTCATCAGCCTTCTGGACGCCTCGGTGATGCTGCCCGACAGCGAGGGGTAGACCGCGAACGTCTGCGCCACCTGGTTGACGGTCAGGTGCTGCTGGACGGCCAGCGACACGCCCAGGATCAGCTCGCTGGCCCGCGGCGCCACGATGACGCCGCCGAGGATGATCCCCGTGGACGGGCGGCAGAACAGCTTCACGAAGCCGTCCTCGAAGCCCTGCATCTTCGCCCGCGCGTTCGTGAACAGCGGCAGCATGACCGTCCTGGCGTTCACGTCGCCCGAGTCGACCATCTGCTGCGTCACGCCGACCGACGCGACCTCCGGGTCGGTGAAGATGTTGGACGCGACCCAGCCGAGCTTGAGCGGCTGCACCGCCTCCCCCAGCGCGTGCCACATGGCGATGCGCCCCTGCATGCCCGCCACGGACGCGAGCATCAGGATGCCGGTGCAGTCGCCGGAGGCGTAGATGTTCGGGACGGACGTCCGCGACACCTTGTCGACCTCCACGAAGCCGCGCGAATCGCACCGGACGCCGACCTCCTCCAGGCCGATGCCCGTGGTGTTCGGCACCATCCCGACGGTCATCAGGCAGTGCGTGCCCTCGACCTTCGTGCCGTCCTCCAGCGTGACGATCACGCCGTTGCCCGACCGCTCCACGCCCGCGGCCCGGGACCGCGACATGACGTTCATCCCGCGCCGCAGGAAGACCTCCTGCAGGACGGCGGCCGCGTCGGCGTCCTCCGTCGGCAGGATCCGGTCGCGCGACGAGACCAGCGTGACCCGCGACCCCAGCGCCTGGTAGGCGCCGGCCAGCTCCGCGCCCGTCACACCGGAGCCGACGACGATCAGGTCCTCGGGGAGTTCGGGGAGGTCGTAGAGCTGGCGCCAGTCCAGGATGCGCTCGCCGTCCGGTTCGGCGCCGGGCAGGATGCGCGGGGTCGCGCCCGTCGCGATCAGGACTGTGTCGGCCCGGATGCGCCGGTCGCCGACCGCGACCACGTGCGGCTCCACCAGCCGGGCCTCGCCCCGGACGATCTTGACCTCCTCGTAGGCGAGCCGTTCGGCGACGTCGAACGACTGGGCCCGCGCGAGGTCCTTGACGCGCTTGTTGACGGTGGCGAGGTCGGCCTCCAGCGCCCCGACGATCCCGTCCGGGCCGCCGTTGAAGCGCAGGCCGAGGCCGGCCGACTCGGACATGACCGAAATACGGGTCGAGGTGGCGATGAGCGTCTTGGAGGGCACGCAGTCGGTGAGCACGCAGGCGCCGCCCGGACCGTCCCGTTCGACGACGGTCACGTCGGCGCCGAGCTGCGCGGCGACGAGCGCGGCCTCGTAACCGCCCGGGCCTCCTCCGATGATCACGATGCGGGTCACATCTTCCATTCTTTCCTACTCCCGGCAGTGAGATGTCCAGCCCGGGACCCGTCCGCCCGGAAAGGTCCCACCGGACGCCGCGCCGGCACCGCGCCGGACACCGCGACCGCGGATACGCGCCGCCCGCAATCCGCGCTTCGGGCCGGTCGCGGCCCGGCGGGTGGGTTAGCCTTGGCCAACGTGGCACTGTACGCGGCGTACGCCTCCAACATGGATCCCGAGCAGATGTCGAGCCGGGCTCCGCACTCGCCCATGCGCGGCACCGGCTGGCTGGCCGGCTGGCGGCTGACCTTCGGCGGCCAGGACAAGCACTGGGACGGGGCCCTCGCGACCGTCGTCGAGGACGGCTCCGAGCAGGTCTTCGTCGTCATGTACGACGTGCCCGCCTGGGACGAGAAGGAACTCGACGCCTGGGAGGGCGCCGCACTCGACGTCTACCGCAAGATCAGGGTGCGGGTGCAGACCCTCGACGGGGACGCGCTGTGCTGGCTGTACGTCCTGGACGACTACGAGGGCGGCCTCCCGTCCGCGCGCTACCTCGGCATCCTCGCGGACGCGGCGGAGAAGGCCGGCGCGCCCGACGACTACGTCAAGGACCTGCGCACCCGCCCCTGCAAGTCCCTCGGCGACTGAGGCCGGGCGCCGGCCCGGGGCGGGCCGATCGAGGTCGGGAGAAACCGCCTGTAGTGTCGGCCTTGTGAGCAACGACGCTTTTGCACTGTCGCGCGGCGCCGCGGACGAGCTGCGCACCCGCACCTCCTTCGACTCCTTCGACGTGGCCCTCGTGATGGGCTCGGGCTGGGTCCCGGCGGCCGAGGCGCTGGGCGACCCCGCCGCCGAGTTCGCGGTGACGGAGCTGCCCGGGTTCGCGCCGCCCGCCGTCGAGGGGCACGCCGGCCGGGTCCGGGTCGTCGAGGTCGGCGGGCACCGCACCCTGGTGTTCCTCGGCCGGACGCACCTGTACGAGGGGCACGGCGTCGACGCGGTGGTGCACCCCGTCCGGACGGCGCTGGCCGCCGGGGTGAAGACGGTGGTGCTGACGAACGCGGCGGGCACGCTGCGGCCCGAGCGCCAGCGGGTGGGCGACCCGGTGCTGATCGCGGACCAGCTCAACCTGACGGGCGCGAACCCGCTGACCGGCCCGACGTTCCTCGATCTGACCGAGGCGTACTCGGCGCGGCTGCGCGCCCTGGCCCGGGAGGTGGACCCGACGCTCGCGGAGGGCGTCTACGCCGCGTTCCGCGGCCCGACCTACGAGACGCCCGCCGAGATCCGGATGCTGCGGACGCTGGGCGCCGACCTGATCGGGATGTCGACCGTGCTGGAGACGGTCGCCGCGCGGCGCGGCGGCGCGGAGGTCCTCGGGATCTCCCTGGTCACCAACATCGCCGCCGGGCTCTCCGACGAGCCGCTGGACCACGAGGAGGTCCTCGCCGCCGGGCGGGCGTCCGCCGGCCGGATGGGCACCCTCCTCGCGACCGTCCTCTCCAAGCTCTGAACCGCCGGCCGCAGGGCAGGACCACGATATGAGCGATCTTCGCGCGCAGGCCGTGGAGTGGCTGGCGCAGGACCCCGACCCGGACACCCGCGCGGAACTCCGCGCGATCCTGGACGCGGGCGACGACCGGGCGCTCGCGGAGCGGTTCGGGGCGCGGCTGGAGTTCGGGACGGCCGGGCTGCGCGGCGAGCTGGGCGCGGGACCGAACCGGATGAACCGGGTGACGGTCATGCGCGCCGCCGCCGGGCTCGCCGCCCGGCTCCCCCGCGGCGGCCGGGTGGTCATCGGGTTCGACGCGCGGCACGGCTCGCGGCGGTTCGCGGCCGACACGGCCGCCGTGCTCGGCGGCGCCGGCCTGCGGCCCGAGGTGTTCGCCGACCCGGTCCCGACGCCCGTGCTGGCCCACTTCGTCCGGGCGCACGGCGACATCGTCGCGGGCGTCATGGTGACCGCCAGCCACAACCCGCCCCGCGACAACGGCTACAAGGTGTACTGGGCGGACGGGGCGCAGATCGTCCCGCCGCTGGACACCGAGATCTCCGCCGCGATCGACGCCGTCGGCCGGGTGGACGAACTGCCGCTCGCGGAGGACTGGCCCGTCCACGACGACGCCGCCCGCTACCTCGACGCGGTGTCGTCGCTGCGCCTCGGCGGCCCCGCCCGCGACTCCGGCGGGGACCTCTCGATCGTCTACACGCCGCTGCACGGGGTGGGCCGCGACGTCCTGCTCCAGGCGTTCGACCGGGCCGGTTTCCCCGCGCCGGCCGTCGTGCCGGAGCAGGCCGAGCCGGACCCGGACTTCCCCACCGTCGCCTTCCCGAACCCGGAGGAGCCCGGCGCGCTCGACCTGGCCCTCGCGCTCGCCCGCGCCCGCGGCGCCGACCTCGTGATCGCCAACGACCCCGACGCGGACCGCTGCGCGGTCGCCGTGCCGGGCGACGGCGGCTGGCGGACGCTGACCGGGGACGAGCTCGGGTGCCTGCTCGCCGAGCACGTCCTGCGGCACACCACCGGCGACGACCGCCTGGTCGTCACCACGATCGTGTCGTCCTCGCTGCTGCGCTCGATCGCGGCGGCGCACGGCGTGCGGTTCGCCGAGTCCCTCACCGGCTTCAAATGGATCATGAAGGCCGGTGATCCGGGCACCCGGTTGGTGTTCGGCTACGAGGAGGCCATCGGCTACAGCGTCGGCGACGACCGCGGCGTGCTCGTCAACGACAAGGACGGCATCGGCGCGGCGCTCGCCGTGGCCGCGATGGCCGCGCAGGCCCGGCGCGACGGCCGCACGCTCCTCGACCTCCTGGACGACCAGGCCCGCGAACACGGCCTGCACGCCACGTCCCAGCTCTCGATACGGGTGGACGACCTCTCGCTGATCACGTCCGCGATGAGCCGCCTGCGGGCCGACCCACCCGCCGACCTGGGCGGGCGTGCCGTCGAACGGTTCGACGACCTTTCCCACGGCGCGGACGGCCTGCCCCCCACGGACGGGCTCCGGTTCCGCCTGTCCGGAGGGTCGCGGGTGGTCATCCGCCCATCGGGGACGGAACCGAAGCTCAAGTGCTACCTGGAGGTCGTCCTACCCGTCGAGGACGACATCACGAAGGTCCGCGCGCGCGCCGCCGCCGACCTGGACGCCCTCCGCACGGACCTCTCCGCGCTCCTCAGGTGACGGCCTCACTCCACTGACGGCCCCCACTCAGCTGACGGCCCCCACGATGGCGACCACGACCAGTGCCGCCAGCGGGACCGCCAGCGACGCCACGGCCGGGACGGACCAGGTGACCGTCCCCCTTGCGGGTGCCTCGGCCTTCGCCTTGGCGGCGGCGGCCTTGTCCGGCGCCCCGGACCGCGTCTTCGGACGCTGCCGCTGGAGGATCTCGTTCAGCCGCTGCGCCGTGTACGCCGTCGGCGTGCGCCCCGTCAGGTCGAACCCCTGGGTCTTGGCCTGCTCCTTGCGGGCCCGCGCCTCCGCCTTGGCCTGGGCGCGCGGCGACGTCTGGTGCACCCAGGCCCGCGCCTCCAGCTCCGCTCCGTCCGGCCCGGTGAAACGGATCTTCACCGCGTTGGCGCCCTCGATCCCGCGGACCGCCGCCCACGGGACCCTGATGTCGCGGAGCGGGTTGCGTACCTCGACCTCGTCGTCGTCCGCGCGGATCACCGGCCGCAGCCCGACCGTGTAGGCGATCCCGCAGCCCAGGAGCAGCAGCACCCCGACGGTCAGCGCCGTCGGCGAGTAGGTCGGCTCGCCGGTGAGGCCGAACACCAGGTCGGCGATGTTGAGGACGGCGAACGTCAGCCACGCGTACGCCGCCACGCGCCCGGCCGTCGAGCGAATCGTCATGGCCCGATCATGCCAGGGGCCGGGCGCCGCTCCACTTGAGCTGCGCGAAACCGGGCTTGATCACGCCGTTGATGAGCTCCAGCCGCTCGTTGAACGGCACGAACGCCGACTTCATCGCGTTGACGGTGAACCACTGGAGGTCGTCCCACCCGTACCCGAACGCCTCGACGAGCTTCGCGAACTCCTGCGACAGCGTCGTCCTGCTCATCAGCCGGTTGTCGGTGTTCACCGTGACGCGGAAGCTCAGCCGCCGCAGCAGCCCGATCGGGTGCTCGGCGATCGACTTCGCGGCGCCCGTCTGGATGTTGGAGGTGGGGCACATCTCCAGCGGGATCCGCTTGTCGCGGACGTACCCGGCGAGCCGCCCGAGCTTGGCGTCGTCCCCCGCCGCCTCGATGTCGTCGATGATCCGCACGCCGTGCCCGAGCCGGTCGGCCCCGCACCACTGGATCGCCTGCCAGATCGACGGGAGGCCGAAGCCCTCGCCCGCGTGGATGGTGAAGTGCGCGTTCTCCCGCTGGAGGTACTCGAACGCGTCGAGGTGCCGGGTGGGCGGGTATCCGGCCTCGGCCCCGGCGATGTCGAACCCCACGACGCCCGCGTCCCGGTAGCGGACGGCCAGCTCCGCGATCTCCATGCTCCGCGCCTGGTGCCGCATCGCCGTCACCAGCGTCCCGACCCGGATGCCGAAGTCCCTGCGGCCCCGCGCGAACCCGTCGAGGACGGCCTCCACGACCTGCTCCAGCGACAGCCCCGCCGCGAGGTGCTGCTCGGGCGCGTACCGGACCTCCGCGTAGACGATGCCGTCGTTCGCGAGGTCCTCGGCGCACTCGTACGCCACCCGCGTGAGCGCCTCCGCGGACTGCATCACTCCCACGGTGTGGGAGAACGTCTCCAGGTACCGCTCCAGCGATCCCGAGTTGGCGGCGGCCTCGAACCATTCGCCGAGGGCCTCCGCGTCCGCCGCCGGCAGGTCCTGGTAACCGGAGTCCCGCGCGAGCTCCACGATGGTCGCGGGGCGGACCCCGCCGTCCAGGTGGTCGTGCAGCAGCACCTTGGGCGCGCGCCGGATGTCGTCGAGAGTCGGCCGAACGTTCATCCCTCGAAGCTACCCGGCCGGACGGGCCACGACCTCGTCAATTACCGCCAAGGCGGACGTGGCGTGTCGTCCGGCGGGTCCGCGGCACCGGGTCAGGGCTTGCGCGCCACGCCGACGTACAGGTCCGTCTCGGGAAGCTCCCCGCCGGCCGGCGCCAGGCGCGGCCGCCACCGGGCCACCGACACCACGCCGGGGTCGACCGGCTCCAGGCCGTCGAACAGGGCGGCGAGGCGCTCCGGGGTGTACAGGTGGATGGGCGGGTTGCCGAACGCCTCGTTGTAGGCGGCCGCGGCCCGGTCCATGTTCTCCGGCTTGATGACGTTGGTGTTGACGGAGACCGCGAGGAGACTGCCCGCGACGACGCCCTCCATGACCTTGTCGATCAGGGCCTTGGCCTCCGCGTCGTCACCGATGTGGTTGAAGACGCCGAGCATGATGACGCCCACCGGCTCGCCGAAGTCGAGCGTCTCGGCCGCGGCGGCGAAGATCTTGTCGGGGTCGTGCATGTCCGCGTCGATATAGTCGGTCGCACCCTCGGGGCTGCTGGTCAGCAGGGCGCGGGCGTGCGCGAGCACGATCGGGTCGTTGTCGACGTACACGATCCGGCACTCCGGCACCGCGCGCTGCGCCACCTCGTGGGTGTTGTCGGCCGTGGGAAGACCGGTGCCGATGTCGAGGAACTGCCGGATCCCGCATTCGTGCACCATGTATTCGACGGCACGGCCGAGGAACGCCCGATTATTGCGCATCTGGTCGACGAAGTCGGGTTCGGCCTCGATGACCTGTTCCCCGACGATGCGGTCGATCTCGTAATGGTCCTTGCCGCCGAGCCAGAAGTTGTAGATGCGGGCGGAGTGCGGCACATCTCCGCGGATGACGCCCTCAAGCGGGTTGTCGGAACGGCTTTCATCTGCGGTCATGACGGGAGCGTACGCCAGGAATGGGGGAATTGGGGAATAGGCGGGCGGTGCCGGATGCGCCGCGTTGTGAGCCGCCCGGGGCGAATGTCCCGGGCGGCTCTTCCGCGGGCGGCGCGCCGGACGGTCAGCGGCTCAGCCGCTGGTAGCGGCGGACGGCCAGCGGCAGGAAGACCACCGTGATCGCGATCGGCCAGACGACCGCCATGAGCAGGGCGTTCTGCTCGATCCACGTGTCGCCGACCGCCGCCGGGTTGCCGAACAGCTCGCGGGACGCGGTGACCGTGGAGGAGACCGGGTTCCACATCGCCAGCGTGCCCAGCCAGCCGGGCATCAGGGACGGCGCCACGAACGCGCTGGAGATCATCGCGAACGGGAACGCGACCGCGAACAGGCTCCCGGCCGCCTCCTCGTTCGGCACCAGGAGGCCGAGCAGCACCCCGATCCAGATCAGCGCGAAGCGGAGCAGGAGGAACAGCCCGAAGGCGGCGAGGGTGGCGAGCACCCCGCCGGTGGAGCGCCAGCCGATCGCCAGCGCGGTCAGCGCCAGGACGACGAGGTCGAGGCACGCGGCGATGAGGTCGCCGACGCCCCGTCCCGTGACGACGGCGGAGGGCGCCATCGGCATCGAGCGGAACCGGTCGGTGACGCCCCTCGTGCTCTCGTAAACGACGACGTAGGCGGTGTTCATGAAGCCCATCGCCATCGTCATGCCGAACATGCCCGGCATCAGGAACTCGCGGTAGTCGCCGCCGCCGGGGACGGACATGGCGCTGCCGAACACGTACCCGAACAGCAGCACCGACACGATCGGGAACCCGAGCTGCCAGGCGATGTTGCTCGGCTGCCGCACGTAGTGGGTCAGGCCGCGCAGGACGATCGTCCAGCAGTCCGCGACGGCCCAGTAAAGGCGCCCGGCGAGCCCGTCCTCGCCGGCCGCCGCGCCCTTCGCGGTGACTCCGCTCCGGGCGGTGACGCTGCTTTCGGCGCTCACGCTTCCACCTTCTTCTCGTCGTCCTGCTTCTTCTCGTCGTCCTGGGCGGGGTGTCCGGTGAGGCGCAGGAACACCTCGTCCAGCGTGGGGCGGCGCAGCCCGATGTCCTCGACGGCGACGCCGTCGTCTTGGAGCGTGCGGGCGACCTCGGTCAGCGCGGCGACGCGTTCTGTGACGGGGGCGTGCACCCGCGCGGCCGTCTCGTCCACCTGCGGCTCGGCGGACGAGACGCGGGCCACCGCGGCCGCCGTGGCGGGCAGGTCGGCGGGGTCGCGCACCACCACCTCGATGCGGTCGCCGCCGATCAGCCGCTTCAGCGACCCGGGCGTGCCGTCGGCGATGACCCGGCCGTGGTCGAGGACGGCGATGCGGCCGGCGAGCTGGTCGGCCTCGTCCAGGTACTGCGTCGTCAGCAGGACGGTCGTGCCCTGCGCGACCAGCGACCGGACGGACCGCCACACCTCGTTGCGGCCGCGGGGGTCGAGCCCGGTGGTCGGCTCGTCGAGGAACAGGACGTCCGGCGCGAGGATCATGCTGGCGGCCAGGTCGAGCCGCCGGCGCATCCCGCCGCTGTACTGCTTGACCCCCTTGTCGGCGGCGTCCAGCAGGTCGAACCGCTCCAGCAGCTCGTCGGCGCGCTCCGCCGCCCGGCGCTTGCCGAGGTGGAAGAGCCGGCCGAACATGCGGAGGTTCTGCCGTCCGGTGAGGACCTCGTCCACCGCGGCGTGCTGCCCCGCCAGCCCGATCCGGCGGCGCACCTGCCGGGGGCGCGCGGCGACGTCCAGCCCGGTGACCTCGGCCCGCCCGCCGTCCAGCCGGACGAGCGTGGCCAGGATGCGGACGGCGGTGGTCTTGCCGGCCCCGTTCGGGCCGAGCAGTCCGTACACCATGCCTTTCGGCACGGTCAGGTCGAAGCCGTCGAGCGCGCGTTTCTCCCCGTAGTGCTTGCGGACCCCCTCGGCGAGGATCGCGTTTTCCGGCATGCCGTCTCCCTTCGCGTACACCATACGCGGGTTAGCGTACGCCATACACTAAATGAGCGCGATAGCTTTGCCGAAGGCACCGGCCGGTGCCGCGCACGGACCCGCAGGACGGAAGATGACCAAGGAGCCCGACGGCCGCGACCTGAACCTCAGCCTGAAGCTGCTGTGGGGCGGCCGGACCCGGCCGCAGCGGGGCCGGCCGCCGACGCTCAGCCTCGACCGGATCGTCGCGGCGGCCGTCGAGGTCGCCGACGAGCTCTCGCTCACCGAGGGGCTCGAGGCGCTCTCCATGCGCTCCATCGCGACCCATCTCGGCGTCGGGACGATGTCGCTCTACCGCTACGTCCCGGGCAAGAGCGAACTGCTGGACCTCATGCTCGACCACGTCATCGAGGTCCCGGAGACCGACCCCGGCGACGTCCGCGGCTGGCGCGAGATCCTGACGGAGGGGGCGCACCACCACTGGAAGCTGTGCATGGACCACCCCTGGTACCCGTTCGTGGACCAGAGCCGCCCGCTCCTCGGCCCGAACAGTATGCGCGGCCTCGACCGGTTGTTCAGCCTCCTGCGGCCCACGGGCCTCGACGACCGGACGCTGATGATGATGATCGGCGTCCAGGGCGACTACGTGGACGGCCTCGCGCGCGGCTACATCAACGAGCGCCGGGCCGAACGCCGCACCGGCGTCAGCAACGAGGAGTTCTGGCAGGCCCAGGCCCCGACCCTGGTCGACGCCATGAACAGCGGCAGGTTCCCCACCATGGCCGCCCTCTCGGAGAGCACCTTCGACTTCACCTACGAGCAGCTCTTCGAATTCGGCCTGGCCCGCCTCCACGACGGCTTCGCCGCCTTCATCGACCGCGGCGCCCGCCCGGCCTGAGCCCCGCGGAACCGTCGGTGGCGGGGAGCATGATGAGGGCATGGCTGATGGAGCACCGAACGAGCGGCCGGGAGTACGGGACTGGCTCGACGGCCTGGACGGGGACGTCCGCGGTCAGGTCGAAGACCTCGCCGCGCTGGTCGGCGCGACCGATCCGCGGCTGGAGCAGGCGGTCAAGTGGGGGCGGCTGACCTTCACGGTGTCGGGCGACTGGCACCACTGGCTGTGCGGCATCGCCGCGACGAAGAAGGGCGCCAAGGTCGTCTTCCACAAGGGCGTGCTCCTGGAAGACCCGCACCGGCTCCTGACGGGCTCCGGGCGCTACGTCCGGGAGGTGCCGGCCGAGGTCGCACTTGGCGCCCCCGAAGCGATCACCGACCTGGTGGGCGACGCCGTCACCCACCAGACGGACATGCTGGACTGACGGGCCGCACATGCTCCTGGTGACCTCTCAGCGGTCGGCGCGTCAGGCGGTGTGCTCGGCGAGGCGGCGGAGCAGGGTCACGAGCTGCTCGCGTTCGGCCTCGGCGAACGGACCGAAGATGGTCTCGCCCACCTGCTCGGCGACGCCCCGCGCCTCCGCGAGGGTCTGCTCTCCCCTGGGCGTCAGCACGATCGCGTAGGCGCGCCGGTCGTGCGGCACGCGCTCGCGGGAGACCAGGCCGCCGTGCTCCAGCTCGTCGATGAGCCGCACCATCGTGGACTTGTCGATGCCGATGCGCCCGATCAGGTCGCGCTGGCTGACCGGGCCGTAGATCGGCAGCGCGACCATGACGGTGAACCGCCGGACGTCGATGCCCAGCGGGCGCAGCGCCTCGTTCATTCGCTCCCGGCTCTGGTTGTGGGCCTTGGCCAGCAGCATGCCCAGCCCGGCCTGATCGGCGGCGCGGCCGCCCTCCCCGGACAGGAGGCGTTCGAGCAGGTCCTCCAGCATGGGCACCACTCTAGTAGCACCTGATATAGTCTCAGATGAGATTATCTCGCGTGGGCGGCACCTCGCGATCGACAGGAGACGTTCATGTCCGATCTCACCCGGCGGCGCACCCTCAAGCTGGCCGCCGCGACCGGCATGGCCGCGGCCGCCGCGTCCGTGCCGCTCCAGGGGCGCGACGCCGCCGCGAGCCCGCGCCGCCCCTCGTACGGACGGATCGACACCCACCACCACGCCGTCCCGCCCAAGATGCGGCAGTGGGCGGTGGATCAGGGCATCATCCCGCCGGACGACGTCCCCCGGTGGGCCCAGTGGACCCTGGAGGAGACGCTCGCGACCATGGAGGCCAACGGCATCGCCATGGGCGTGGCCTCCGCCCCCGTACCGCCCGAGATATTCGCGGACCGCGGGGTCGCCGAGTCGGGCGTCCGCGTGTGCAACGAGTCGCTGGCGGAACTGGTGCGCGACAACCCCACCCGGTTCGGCTTCTTCGCCAACGTCGCCATGCTCCACCCGGACCTGGCGCTTGAGCAGGTCGCGTACGCGCTGGACGAACTGGGCGCCGCCGGGGTGCTGCTCACCACGTCGGCCGGCGGGCGCTACCTCGGCGACCGGACGTTCGACCCGCTGCTCGCCGAGCTCGACCGCCGCGGCGCCGTCGTGTTCACCCACCCCTTCGCACCCCAGGGGATCGTCGAGGTCCCCGAGGTCGGCGAGTGGCTCGGCGACTTCCTGCTCGACACCACCCGCACCGCGCTCAGCCTCATCGCCTCCGGGGCCATGGACCGCTACCGGAGGCTGTCGGTGATCCTGTCCCACGGGGGCGGGTTCCTGCCCTACATGGCCGGCCGCGCCGAACGCTGGGGCAGGGAGGACGGCGGCCCCGACCCGCAGAGGTTCCGGCGGGCGCTCCGCCGCTTCTACTACGACACGGCGCTCCCGATGTCCCCGTACGCCACCCCGACCCTGATCGGCGCGGTCGGCGCCGAACGCGTCCTGTTCGGCACCGACTGGCCCGCCAACTCCGCCGGCGAGGTGGGCATCAACACCGCGGACTTCGACCGCGACCCCGGTCTCGACCGCCGCGCACACCGGGCCATCTCCCGCGACAACGCCCTGCGCCTACTCCCCGGCCTCGCGAAACACCGCCGCTGACGCGCACCTAGCGCCCCGCGGCCGGCCGCCCGGCCCAGGTCTTCGCGAAAGCCTGGACGGCGCGGCCGGCCGCCGTGCTGAGCAGCGGCCGCCAGGTGGCGAACAGGGCGGTCAGGGCTTCGCCGTGCGCGACCCGCAGGTCGGGGGATGCGGCGAGGACGTCCAGTTCGTTGGCCACGGTGAGTTCGGCGAAGTCGCGGCGCCGCTCCTGGGACGGGCGGTGGACGGCGCCGGTGAAGCGGTCGGTGAACGGTCCGTCGGCCGATGCCAGGTGCGGATACGTCCGGGAACGGTCGCAACTGGCGTACAGGTACACCAGCGCCTCGGCCTCCGCCCCGATGACGTCGATCAGCTCCCCACGCCGGTCCGGGTCGCCCAGGGCCTCGGCGAAGCCGTCGGTTCCGTAGAACGCGTGGCACAGGCCCGCCAGCCGCAGCTCAGGACGCGCTCCCCATTCGCCGAGCGTCGCGTGCACGCGGCGCAGATGCGCATAGAGCGTGCCGCCCGGATGCTCCAGCCGATCCGCTCCCCGTGCGAGGAGGAGTCCGGCCGCGGAATCGGTCGGCATGGGCGCACCTCCCAATGGTCGGCACCCGTCCGCCTCCCCGATCGTCGTCCGCCGTATGTCCCGAGTCACCGGCGGGCGGCGCCGGGTGCCGCGGACGGGTTGCCGCCGCGTTCGGACCGGCCGGCCCGTCCGCTCAGCCTGGCGCCCGGACACCCTCCAGTCAATTCTTGGATTTGCTAAGGCAACTCCAAGTGTTAACTTGGGCCGATGACGCTCGACGATCTCCGGGTCTTCATCGCCGTGTGCGAGACCCGCAACCTCAGCGCGGTCGCCCGGACGCTCTCCTGCAGCCAGTCGGCGGTCAGCCAGCACGTCCGGCGGCTCGAACGCGAGCTGGGGCTCACCCTGATCGAGCGGCGGCCCCGCGGGGTCTCGCCGACGGACGCGGGCCGCATCCTGTACCGGGCGGCGCTCGGCGGCATCACCGGCCTCGACTCCGCCGTCCGCCGCCTGCGCGAACTCCGCGACGGGGACGGCGGGACCGTGAAGGTCACCACCGGCGGCGTGACCGTCCGGCACTTCATGCCGGACGCCATCACCGCGTTCCGCGACCGCCATCCCGAGGCGACGCTGGACTTCCAGTCCGCCCACTCCACCCGCCGCTGCCTGGAGCTCCTGCAGAACGGCCAGGCGGACCTGGCCTGGATCACGCTGGGGGAACCGGCCCCCGGCGTGCAGCAGCGGCCGGTCATCGACCTGCCGTGGGTGCTGGTGGTCAACGCCCGTGACCCGCTTGCGGGAAGAGAGACGATCGATCCGAGCGACCTGCGTTCGATCCGCCACATCGCGCATCCGGCCAACTCGGCCTCGCACCGGCGCCTGGCGGAGAACTTCGTGCGGCTCGGATGCACGCCCGAACGAACCGTCGGGGTGGCCGACTGGGACACCGCGGTCCTGCTCGCCGAACTCGGCGTCGGCCACGCCGTGCTGCCCGCACTGCCCAGGCTCGCGCTCTCCCCGGCCGCGCCCGTGCGGACGATCCCCATTCCGGCGCTGTCCCCCATCACGGTCGGCTGGGCGGCCCGTCAATGGGACGCGCTGAGCCCGCTCGCCACCGAGTTCGCCGAACTCGTCACCGCCGACCAGGCCCGGCTCAGCACGGAACAGACCGGGACCCGATAGCCCCCTCAGAACGCACGCGGAGGCGGCCCGCTTACATTGCGGGCCGCCGTCCCCCGCGCCGGGCCCTACGCCTTCGCGTAATCGCCGATCCCGCCGGCGAAGTCGAGTACGACGGCCGGCTCGTCGCCTACGACCCAGGCGTCATGGCCGGGCTCGACCACGAACACGTCCCCGGCGTCGACCTCCGCCTCGGCGCCGTCCCGCATGCGGATGCGCAGGCGGCCTTGGATGACGTACCCGTTGTGGTGGACTTCGCAGAGCTCGGTGCCGGCGATGTCCTTGACCGACTCCGTCCAGCGCCAGCCGGGCTCGAACGTCGCCTTACCGAAGACCAGGCCCGTCATGTTGACGATCTCCAGGTGCCCCATCGGGAAATCCCGCCGATCGTCCGGCTTCTCGATGCTCTTGACTTCCGTCATGTTCGGCCTCCCGTTACACCAGCGTGGCCGCGCCGCCGCTGCGGCCGCTTCCACTCGACAAATGTGGTCTCGGGTCTCGCCGCCGGACATGAGCCCGTGCATCGCCGCACAGTACGCCCTATTTCCAGTCGAACACCGGCCCCGCCCGCCGGTCAATGCCGCCGCCACGTGCGGACGTTCCCCTTGTCTCCCGCCTTTCGGCAAAGGGAATCTCCGTAGGCGGCGCCGCGGAAACGCAGGGCAAAGCCACCCGGGCACCGCCGGCTACGGGGTGATCACGATCTTGCCGATGTGCGTGCCGCGGCGGAACTCGGCCTGCGCGTCATGGATGTCGCCCAGCCGGTACCCGGCCGCGATCCGGGGGCGCAGGGCACCGCCGCGGGCCAGCCTCGCCAGCTCCGCGAAGTGGGCGGGGGTGTGCATCGAGGAGCCGATGAGGCTGAGGTTGTGCAGGTAGAGGCGCCGCAGGTCGAAGGGGACCACGGCCCCGGCGACGGCGCCGGCGATGACCCAGCGGCCGCCGTCGCGCAGCTCGGGCAGCACCCGCTCCAGCCAGGGGCCGCCCGCCACGTCCGCGACGGCGTCCAGCCCGCCGGGCGCCGCCGCGCGCAGCTCACGCTGCAGCCCGGCGGGATCCGCGTCCCGGGAGATGGTCGCCGCGGCCCCGGCCTCCCGCAGCGCCGCGGCCTTGGCGCCGCCGGTCAGCGCCACCACTCGCGCGCCGCGGGCCACGGCGAGCTGGACGAGGGCGAAACCGACACCGCCGGACGCGCCCGTGACCAGGACCGATTCGCCCTCCCCGATGCGGGCGCGCTCCAGCATCCCCATCGCCGTGCCGTAGGCGACGGGCAGCGCGGCCAGTTCCTCGTCCGACAGCGGCGAGTCGCTCATGTCGTGGACGCGGTCGGCGCCGACCGCGACATAGGTCGCGAACCCGCCGTCCGCCTCGCTGCCGAGCAGCCCGACCGGCACCGCGTCCTCGTGCCCGTCCGCGTAGAAGGCGGGATCGACCAGCACCCTGCGGCCCGCCAAGTCCTCCGGGACGCCGGCGCCGACCGCGCCGACGGTACCGGCGATGTCCCCGCCCTGGACCCGGGGGAAGTCGACCGGGCCGCGCCATCCGGCCTTCGCATCGGGACGGCCGGGCAGCCCGTACGCGCCCTCCCGCGTCCAGATGTCGGTGTTGTTCAACGCCGCCGCGCTCACCCGTACGAGCACCTGGCCGGGGCCGACCTGGGGCACCGGCCAGTCCTCCCGCACTTCAAGAGCGTCCGGCCCGCCGTGCCGGCTCAGCACGGCGGCGGTCATGAAGTGATCGTTTCCCACC
>NZ_SMKB01000092.1:0-26722 GCF_004348575.1 Actinomadura sp. 7K534 | reverse complement strand
AGTAGCGGCGGTGGCGGGGGGTGGCTGCGATGGTGGCAGTGCCTAGGAGGTCGGCTCCTGCCTTGCGGAGGGCTCGGGCCGCTTCGGCTAGTGAGGCGCCGGTTGTCACGACGTCGTCGACCAGGACTACCGGGCGGTCGGCGATCTGGGTGGGTGTGGTGACGTCCAGTGCCCCTGCCAGGTTGGCGGTGCGTTCCCTTGCCGTCAGCGCGGCCTGGTCGGCAACGCGGCCGCGTTGCCTTAGGGCGTCCACGCAGATCACCGGCACGCCGGTCGTGCGCAGGCGGTGCGCGGCGACGTTCACCAGCCCTCGCAGGGCGTCGTGACCGCGGCGGCGGGTGGCCATGCGCCTCGACGGCACCCAGACCAGCGTCGGCGGATCGTGCCCTGGATGCACCTCCGCGGCGGTCGGGAGATGGTTCGGAGTCAGGGCGGCTTTGACGGCCGTGGCCAGGGCCTCGCCCAGCGGGGCGGCCAGGGCCGTGCGGCCATGCTCCTTGTAGGCGGCCAGGATCGCTCGTAGCGAGCCCTCGTAGGTGGTGACCGTCCACGGGGGCGGGAGGCCCTCAGGGGCCGTCCTGGCGGGTCTCGCGGGCCCCTGGAGGGGCAGGGCGCACGCGTCGCAGAGGAGGACGGGCGCCACGCCGCAGCCGGCGCAGTGCTCCGGGAGGATCAGGTCGAGCAGATCCGCGAGGAAGTTCATGCCTCGACGATGCGGCCGCCGGCCGGCACGCGTCCCGACTTCGGCGACCTGTGGATAACTTCCCGGGCGTGTCGCGTCAGCGGGGGTAGCTGGGGTCCTTGGCCGGTGTGGGGCAGATCCACGGGCTGTAGGAGTTGCTGGGGGACCGCTGGCGGCACACCTGGTCCTTGCCGGACGAGCGGGTGCCGATGAGGATCGGGGCGCCGGGGGCGGCGGCGATCGTCTGGGGCTCGCCCAGGGAACCGACGCCGAGGGACGTGATCGCGCTCCCGCTGATCGGCATCAGGAACGGGAGGGTCTGCGAGTCGCGGTTGGCGCGGCCGAGGACGGCGAGCGTGTTGTAGTCGCGCCAGGCGATGTCGACGGCGTCCTGCAACTCCGAGCTCACGGGCAGGAACGAGCCGACGTCCAGCGAACCGTCAGGGGCGTGGGCGATGCGGCCGATCTGCACCTGGGGACGGCCGTCGACATGGGCGATGACCGCCGCGCGGACCCCATCGCGGGCGACACGGAACTCCAGAACCTGACGTCCGCCCAGACCCCAGTGGGCCGCGCGCACAGGCTCCTCCCCACGTCGGCGCACCCAGAGCCAGGATTCGTCCTCCTTGCTTTCCACGACCCACAGGGTGCCGTCACGGCTCCATGAAGGTGCGGTGAATCGGGCTCCCTCCTTGGCGGTCAGCACTACGCGGGTGGCGGGCGTCCCGGTGACGGGGGCGGCGACGAGGAGCTGGGCTTCATCGGCGCTCAGTCCGGCGACCTCCTGGTAGTCGGGGGCGACGGCGGGCCGGGAGAGGCTTCCGGCGGGACCGGTCACGACGGGCTGGGCGCGGTCCTCCTCCAGGGTGCCGATGAAGCCGGACGGGCCGACGACATAGGCGTTCTGGTGGGCCTCGTCGTGCGGGGTGCGCCCGTCGGGCGAGTTGACCTCCCAGGCGTGCACGGGCTGGGTGGAGTCCATGCCGCTGGGGGTGACGGGTTCGCCGTCGATCCGCAACTGCCAGCGCTTGATCTCCGAGAGCTGGCGCATCGTCCAGCTGAGCTGTGCCGACATCCGGTCGAGGTTGCCCGTCCGCGCCTCCTTGGTGAGGTCGACCGTGGCGACCTCGTTGCTGACCTGGACGCGGCGCTTCAGGCGGGTCCCCTCCGGGAAGGCGGTCTGGACGGCGCCCTTGAGCCAGGAGGTCGGGCCGGTCAGCAGCGCATGGACGAGCTGAGTCGGCAGGGTCTGGCGGTTCACGACCGGCAGGAAGATGCCGTTGGGGACGAGCGTGTGCCGGTCGGGCGCGTAGAAGAACAGGTTGACGGTGCGCATGGCACGCTCGACGTCGTCCTGGGTGAGCAGGAGGCCCGCCTTCTCACCGCCGGGGAGGCTCGTGATGCGCCAGACGCCCTGCTGGTTCTTGGCGAGCTGGAACGTGGCGTCAAGCGCCTTAGGGGACGCGGTGTACTGGCCGTCGGAACTGATGGTCCCGACTTCCTCCCCAGTGATCCTGACCGTGGCCTGGTCGTCGGTCGCCTTGACGATCTGGGGGTCGGTGATGCGGCTCGCCAGGACGGTCACAGAGGGCCGAAGGCCCGGGTCCCAGGAGTTCTGCTTGCCGAGGTAGAGCCTGGCGACCTTGTGGTTGTCGTCGAAGCTCGCGGACGCGGCGAGGAACCCGGAGACGATCTGGGCCGGGCCCCACTCGGGGCGCGGTTTGACCGGGATCAGCCGGACGTAGGGGTCGTCGACCCGCTCGGCGCGCTCGGCCGACTCACCCGTCACTACCTGCCCGCCGCTCGGGACGTTCGCGCATCCGGCGCCGCCCAGGAGGAGGGCGGCCGCCGCGAGGAGGCGCGTGATCCGGCCGGTCATTCCTGCGCCTCCAGTTCCGCGAACAGCGGACGGGCGTCACCGGCCCCAGGAGGGACGAGCGGGAGCGGCGAGCCCCTCAGCTCGGCCCCGGCCACGCGAGGCAGCGAGAGGCGGAACTGGGAGCCCGCACCGGGCTCTCCCCACGCCTGCAGCCAGCCGCCGTGGAGCTGTGCGTCCTCGCGGGAGATCGACAGGCCGAGGCCGGTGCCTCCGGTGGTGCGGGCGCGGGCGGGGTCGGCACGCCAGAAGCGGTCGAAGACCATCTGGCCCTCCCCCGGCTTGAGCCCCACCCCGTGGTCGCGCACGGCGACGGCCACGGCGTCGCGGTCGGCGGCCACGGAGACGATGATGTCCTCGCCGTCCCCGTGCTCGACGGCGTTGACGAGGAGGTTGCGCAGGATGCGCTCGACACGGCGGCGGTCGACCTCGGCCATGCAGGGCTCGCCGGGCAGTTGCAGCACGACCTTGCTGCCCTTGCGTTCGGCCAGTCCCTGGATGTCCCCCACGACGCGCAGGACGAGGTCGCGCATGTCGAGGGACTCCGCGTCCAGTGTCGCCGCGCCCGCGTCGTGGCGGCTGATCTCCAGCAGGTCGGCCAGAAGCGCCTCGAACCGCTCCAGCTGGCTCTGCAGCAGCTCCGCGGACCTCCCCACGGAGGGGTCACCGAAGCTGTCGCGGTTCTCGTAGAGCATGTCGGCGGCGATCCTGATGGTGGTCAGGGGCGTGCGCAGCTCGTGGGACACGTCGGAGACGAACTGGCGCTGCACCTGGGACAGGTCTTCCAGCTCGCCGATCTTCTCCTGGAGGTTCGCGGCCATCTCGTTGAAGGAGCGGGCGAGGCGCGCCAGGTCGTCCTCACCGCGGACCCTCATGCGCTCTTCCAGCCGTCCCGCGGCGAGCCGTTGCGCCCCCTGCGCGGCCAATCGCACCGGTATGACGACCTGGCGTGTCACGAGCGAGGCGATCGCGGCCAGGAGCAGCACAAGGACGATGCCTACGCCGGCCAGGGACCGCCCCACGTTGGTCAGGGTGCGCTGCTCCTCTTCAAGGGAGAACAGGTAGTACAGCTCGAACTGGCCCGTCCTGCCCCCGACGATGAGGCCACTTTCGGACGGGCGGTCACCCACGTAGGACAGTTCGCCGTAGGTGTAGGCACGGGTCCCCTGGGGAGCGGTCTGCAGCTTCTCCCGAAGCCGCGGCGGGACGCTCTCCTGGCGCAGTTCGTTGGTCGTGTACCCGTCGAAGTACTGCTCCGTGGTGTCGCGGATGTAGACCTCGTACAGCCCGGACGGGCCACTGCGGGACTTCAGCCGGTCGATCGTCGTGTTGAGCCTGCTGTCGTCCCCGGGCGAGTTGCCCAGGTCGCGCTGGACCTGCGCCAGGCCGTCGTCCAACTGGAGGCGTGCCGCCTTGACCTTCGCGTCCATGAGCGCCGAGGAGATCTGCTGCATCAGGAACGCGCCCAGGATGGCGACCACGATCGCCGAAATGAACAGTGTGGACGTGACGACACGTACCTGGATCGACCGGCGCCAGCGCGTGTAGCCGCTGCGGACGGCTCCCCGCAGCACGCGCTGGGCGGCGATCAGCCCACGCCGGACGAACCGCTTGGCCCGCTTCATGTCGGCCCTCATGGGAGGTCCGGGAAGCGGCGCGGCCCTGGGAAGCGCGGGTTTCCGCGGGAGTGCTCAACGGTCATCGGCGTGCCACGGGGATACGGCGGGTCGGTGTCGGCGGGTGCTGTACTACGGCGTCACGGCAAGTGAGCTACCGGGCCACGCTCTGTCACGATATGTGAGGACATCGTACGCGATGTCAAGGAAAGGAGGAGGTCATCCGGCATCCGGCCGATCAGGCGGGACCGGCCTTGTAGCCGACGCCGCGGACGGTGACGACTATCTCGGGCCGCTCCGGGTCACGCTCGATCTTGGCGCGGAGCCGCTGCACGTGGACGTTCACCAGGCGGGTGTCGGCGGCGTGCCGGTAGCCCCACACCTGCTCCAGCAGCACCTCGCGGGTGAACACCTGCCGGGGCTTGCGGGCCAGCGCCACGAGGAGGTCGAACTCCAGCGGCGTCAGCGGGATGTGCCGGTCGCCGCGCTTGACCGAGTGGCCGGCCACGTCGATGGTGATGTCGCCGATCTGCAGGGTCTCGGGCGCGGGCTCGTCGGTGCGGCGCAGGCGGGCGCGCACGCGCGCCACCAGTTCCTTGGGCTTGAACGGCTTGACGATGTAGTCGTCGGCGCCCGACTCCAGGCCGAGGACGACGTCCACGGTGTCGCTCTTGGCGGTCAGCATGACGATCGGCACGCCGGACTCGGCGCGGATCTGGCGGCAGACGTCGATGCCGTCCGCGCCAGGAAGCATCAGGTCGAGCAGCACGAGGTCCGGCCGGGTCTCCCGGAACGCCTCGAGCGCCTTGTCGCCGTCGTGGACGAACGAGGGTTCGAAGCCCTCGCCCCTCAGCACGATGCCGAGCATCTCGGCGAGCGCGAGGTCGTCGTCGACGACCAGTACACGTCCTCTCATGGCCCTCATCGTCACAAAGTCGGGGTTCGGTGGAGTGAGTGCTCCGCATCGTCGCCGGGTACGGCGGGCGCCGGACCTGGCCGGACACCGGATGGAAGGTACTCGCAGGCGCTGTGCTCCCGCCCCACCTCGCCAGGGAGAGTTATGCCTTGGCGTGCCAGGTTACCCGCGTTTGCGTCGTCCATGGCTCTCCCGGGTTTCGAGGGGGCGGCAGGGGATTGTAGGGGCGACCGCCGAAACGCGCGCAAGGGGCCGAGGTACAGGCGAGATACGGCGCCCGGCCCTCCAGGTAATACCGCAGACCGACACGCATCGGGCCGGGGACGGCAAACGCGGCACCCCGCCCGTGACAGGATGACGTGACCGGCGGTCGCGGCGGGGCCCGGAACGGGGGTCGCGGGGCGGACGCGCCGGGCAGACCTCCGCCGGGGCGCGGCCCCGCGGGAATCGCAGGACTCGCCAGAGATCGCAGGAGCCGAGATGCCGGGACCGGACGGCCGGGACGACGACGCCGACGCGCTGGACGCGCAGGCCGTCCCGTTCCGCCCGCTGTCCATCTCGGAGATGCTGGACGGGGCGATCGCCGGGATCCGGCGGCGCCCGCGAACGTCACTCGGGCTCGCGGTAGTGATCAGCACGGTCATCCAGGTCACCAGCTCCATCGCCGCGTACTTCTTCATAGGCGACGAGGCCCGGGACGAGCTCACTCCGGAAGTCCTGCTCGAGTCGCTGGGAGCGCAGCTCACCCTCACGGTTCTGGGGCTCATCTTGTCGGCCTACGGGATCCTCCTGCTGTCGGGGTTGCTGGCACCGATCCTGGGTCGTGAGCTAGTGGGCATGTACATCGCGCCCAGGCAGGCGTGGCGGGACGCCCGTCCGAGACTCGGCAGGCTGGTCGTCACAGCGGCGGCCGTCATGGGAATCTCCCTGGGCGCACTGATCCTGCCGATCGTGCCGTTCCTCCTGCTCCTCTCCGTTGACGCGAACCCCGGGCTCAGCGCCGCGGCGGCCGTGGTGGGTTTCCCCGTCGGCATCGGCCTGATGGTCTGGCTCTACCTCCTGTTCGTCCTGGCCGTCCCAGCGGTCGTTCTGGAGAGACAGACCGTCGGCGGCGCGCTTCGCCGCGCGGTGACGTTGTCCAAGGGCCGATGGTGGCGGACGTGCGGGACCCTTCTGCTGGCACTGCTCATCACCGTGTTCATGGGCTTCTTCGCGCTGCGGATCCCGTTCCTGTTCGTGCAGCTGGTCTTCTTCGGTGACTCCTCTGGCGCCGACTCGACGGTGGCCGCGCTCGCCGTGGACACCCTCGGGCGGATCGTGAGCTGGTCGGTGGTGCTGCCCTTCGACGCCGGTGTGATCGCGCTGCTCTACATGGACCGGCGGATGCGCCGCGAGGGCTTCGACCTGGAACTGCGCAACAAGGAGTACGCGGCCGCCAGGTCGGCGACACCCCGGGCCCACTCCGCGGCCGACGAGGAGGAGGCCGGCCCGGAGGAAGGGTTCATCGAACTGTGGCGGACGGGCCCCGAGCCGGCGCGTCCGGAAACGGGAGCGCATCCGTGACCACCGCATCAACGGCGTCCGCTTTCCTGCCGCTCGACCCGGTCGGCCGCGAAGAGGCCCGCGAGATGGCCCGCCGCGAGCTGGACAAGCAGATCTACCAGCGCGACAGGCCGTCCTGGCTGGAGCGCGTCTGGCAGTCCTTCTCCGAGTGGCTGCAGGATCTGCTCAGCCGGTCGCCGGGCCCCGAGACGCAGGGCAGCGGCGGCGGCTGGGTGTCGATCATCGTCATCGTCCTCGTCGTGGCCCTCGCCATCGCGCTGGTGTTCTGGCTGATGCGGGGCCGCCGCAACCCCCGCTCCCGGCGGGACGCCCTGCTGGGCGACGAGCCGTCCACCGCGCTCGACCACAGGGACGCGGCGGAACGGCACGCGGCGGCCGGGCAGTGGGCCGAGGCGATCCGGGAGCGGCTCCGCGCGATGGCCCGCGACCTGGAGGAGCGGGCCGTGCTGGCGGCGCGTCCCGGGCGCACCGCCGACGAGCTGGCGGCCGAGGCGGGCGAGGCGCTGCCGGAACTGGCCGGCGACCTGCGCGCCGCGGTGCTGATCTTCGACGACGTCTGGTACGGCGACCGTCCCGGCACCGCCGAGGGGTACGCGCGGGTGAAGGACGTGGACGAGCGGCTGCGGGCCGCGCGGCCGAAGCCGCTGGAGGACGACGACCTCGCGCTCGCGCCGGCCGGTGAGGACGGGGGTCCGCGATGGTGACGCAGACGCCGCCGCAGAGCGCGCAGGCCGGGCCGGGCGCCGAGCCGCCGTCGGCGCGGCAGGTCGCGGGGCGCCGCTGGCGGTCGGCCCGCGGCGTGGTCGCGGCGCTCCTCGCGATGGTCGTGATCGCGGTGATCCTGGCGGCGCTGCGGCCGGCGACCTCGGCGGAGGCGCTCGACCCGACGTCGCCGAAGCAGGACGGGAGCCGGGCGCTCGCGGAGATCCTCCGCCAGAACGGCACGCCGGTGCACGTGGCCAGGGACGCGGACGACGCCGTCCGCCAGTCCGCCCCGGGGTCGGTCATGCTCGTCACCCGCACCGAGCGCCTCACCCGGGAGGACCTGACCAGGCTGGCGAGCGCACAGGTCGATCTGGTGCTCGTGCGGCCCACGTCGTTCGCCTTGGCCGACCTGGCCCCGCGGGTGCGCAAGGACGGCCCGACCTTCGAGGAGGCCGACGAGCCCGGCTGCACCATGCAGGCCGCCGCGCTCGCGGGAGCGGTCTCCCTCCACGAGTCGGAGACCTACGAGGTGACGGCCTCCGTCACGGGTGCCGTCACGACGTGCTACAAGACCGAGTTCGGCGGCCCGAGGGTCGTCCAGGTGCGGCACGGAGCCAAGACCGTCACCGTGCTGGGCTCCGCATCCCCGCTGACGAACCGGCGGCTGACCGAAGAGGGCAACGCGGCCCTCGCCATGAACCTGCTGGACTCGACCAACACGGGCCTTGTCCCCACGGCGGGCACGTCGGTGGTCTGGCTGGTTCCGGACATCCCGACCGAGGGCACGGCGGCCGGGCAGCAGTCGCTCGGCGACCTGCTGCCGTTCGGGGTCAAGCTGTTCATCCTCCAGCTGCTGGTCGCGGTGCTGCTGGTGGCGCTGTGGCGGGGCCGCCGCCTGGGCCCGGTCGTGGCGGAGGCGCTGCCGGTCGTCGTCCGCTCGGCCGAGACGGTCCAGGGGCGCTCCCGCCTCTACCGCGCCGGGCACGCCCGCGACCGGGCCTCCGACGCGCTGCGTTCGGGCGCGCGCGAACGTCTCGTCCCGCTGCTCGGGCTCCCCCGCAGCAGCGCGCAGGATCCGTCCGCCGCGCAGGAGATCGTGACCGCGGTCGCCCACCGCACTCCTTACGACGAGACGTACGTCGGCGCGGCCCTGTACGGTCCTGAACCCTTGGACGACGCGGGGCTCATCGCCCTCAGCGACGTCCTAGACGACCTGGAAAGGCAGGTACGCCAGTCTTGAACCACCCAGTAGAGCTCGGGAAGGACGACGTGCCCGGCGGCGCGGGCGCCTTGAGCGATACTCCGCCGAGCGGGATCTCCGAGGAGACGCGCCGCCAGGGCGAGACGGCCCGCGCGGCGCTCACGGCGCTGCGCGGTGAGGTCGCCAAGACGGTCGTCGGCCAGGACTCCGTGGTGACCGGTCTGGTCATCGCGTTGCTCTGCCGCGGCCACGTCCTGCTGGAGGGCGTCCCAGGCACGGCGAAGACGCTGCTCATCAAGACGCTGTCACGCGCACTCGACCTGGACTTCAAGCGCGTCCAGTTCACCCCTGACCTGATGCCGGGCGACGTGACCGGTTCGCTGGTGTACGACAACAGGACCGCGGAGTTCGAGTTCCGCGAGGGGCCGGTCTTCACCAACCTCCTGCTCGCCGACGAGATCAACCGCACGCCTCCGAAGACGCAGGCTTCCCTTCTGGAGGCCATGGAGGAGCGGCAGGTCTCCGTGGAGGGCACCGCGCGTCCTCTGCCCGACCCGTTCGTGGTGTGCGCGACGCAGAACCCGATCGAGTACGAGGGAACCTATCCCCTGCCCGAGGCTCAGCTCGACAGGTTCCTGGTCAAGCTGACCGTGCCCGTTCCCACGCGGGACGAAGAGATCTCCATGCTCCAGCGGCACGCGGCCGGTTTCGACCCGCGCGACCTGTCGGCGGTGCAACCCGTCGCAGGCGCGAGCGAACTGGCCGCCGGCCGGGCCGCGGTCAGGGCCATCCACCTGGACCCCAAGGTCGCCGCCTACGTCGTCGACCTGTGCCGCGCCACCCGGCAGTCTCCGTCGCTCCAGCTGGGCGTGTCCCCGCGCGGTGCCACGGCGCTGCTCGCGACGTCCCGCGCGTGGGCGTGGCTGTCGGGCCGCGACTACGTGACGCCGGACGACGTGAAGGCGCTGGCCAGGCCCACGCTGCGGCACCGCGTCCAGCTCCGTCCGGAGGCGGAGCTGGAGGGCGCGACGGCCGACGGCGTGCTGGAGGGCATCCTCGCCCACGTCCCCGCCCCGCGCTGATGGCGCTGACCGGGCGTCTGGGCCTGCTGGCGCTCCTCGGCGCGCTCGTCCCGCTGTTCGTGCCGAGCTGGTGGACGCTGTTCGCGGTGTGGGGCGCGCTGTTCCTGGGCGTCGTCCTGGACGTCGCCCTGGCCGGGAACGTGCGCGCACTGCGCTTCCACCGCGCGGGCGACAAGAACGTCCGTCTCGGTGAGACGGCCACGGTCTCGCTCATCGTGGAGAATCTCGGACGGCGGCGTCTCAAGGCGCGCCTGCGGGACGTGTGGCCGCCCAGCGCCGGCGCCACGCCCCGCATGGTCAAGGTGAACGTTCCGGCCGGGGAACGGCGCCGCGTCGACATGACGTTGACGCCGACCCGCCGGGGCGACCGGAAAGCCGTCACCGTCGTGGTCCGCTCTGTCGGACCGCTCGGGCTGGCCGCGCGGCAGCTTTCGCGGCCCGCGCCCTGGACGGTCCGCGTCCTGCCGGCGTTTCCGTCGCGTCGCCACCTTCCCGCCAAGCTCGCGCGGTTGCGCGAACTGACCGGCGCCCACGTGGCGCTGATCCGAGGGCAGGGAACCGAGTTCGACTCCCTGCGCGAGTACGTGGACGGCGACGACGTCCGCTCCATCGACTGGCGCGCCACCGCGCGCCGCAACGACGTGGTCGTGCGGACGTGGCGTCCCGAACGCGACCGGCGCATCTATCTGGTCCTCGACACCGGCCGCACGTCCGCGGGCCGCGTGGGGGACATCCCCCGCCTCGACTGCTCCATGGACGCCGCGATGCTGCTGGGCGCCCTGGCGTCCCGCGCCGGCGACCGCGTCGATGTGCTGGCCTACGACCGGCGGGTCCGCGCCCGCGTCGAGGGCGCCTCCCGCACGGACCTGCTGCCCGCGATGGTGCACGCCTTCGCGCCGCTGGAGCCGGAGCTCATCGAGTGCGACGCGGCCGGGATGGTGTCGACGCTGATGGCGCGGGTCAGGCAGCGGTGCCTGGTCGTCCTGCTCACCGAGCTGAACACCGCCGCGATGGAGGAGGGCCTGCTGCCGCTGCTGCCGCAGCTCACCGCCCGGCACCTGGTCATGATCGCCGCGGTGTCGGATCCGCGGGTCGGGGAGATGGCGGCGGGACGCGGCGACCTCGCGTCCGTGTACGACGCGGCCGCCGCCGAACGCGCCCGCGCCGACCGCCGCCGCCTCACCGCGGAACTGCGCGGCCACGGCGTCGAGGTGGTCGACGCGCCGCCCGACGAGATAGCCCCGGCCCTGGCCGACGCCTACCTCGCCCTCA
Organism: Actinomadura sp. 7K534; assembly: GCF_004348575.1. Classification (NCBI taxonomy): domain Bacteria; kingdom Bacillati; phylum Actinomycetota; class Actinomycetes; order Streptosporangiales; family Thermomonosporaceae; genus Actinomadura; species Actinomadura sp. 7K534. Next base: position 15,809 of record NZ_SMKB01000092.1, on the reverse strand, counting down.
AGGCCGCAGGGCGTCTGTAAGGCCCGGCTCCCCGCGAGGGCTCCTATCCCGCCACCGGGGCCATGTCGGGGCGCAGGTCGGCGTCGCCGGTCTCGCCCTCGCGGACGGCGCGCCGGCCGAAGACGATCACGTAGGCGAGGAATGCGGCCTCAGCGACCACGCCGATCGCGATGCGCAGCCAGGTGACGTGCACCCAGCCGGTGACGAACCCCTCGATGAGGCCGGACACCAGCAGCACCGCGACGAGGCCGATGGCGATGCTCACGGCGGCGCGCCCCTCCTCGGCGAGGGCCTGCCCGCGGCGGCGCGGCCCCGGATCGATGATGGTCCAGCCGAGTTTCAGTCCCCCGGCGCACGCCAGGTAGACGGCGGTGAGTTCGAGCAGGCCGTGCGGGAGGATCAGCCCGAAGAAGACGTCGCCCTTGCCGTAGGCGAACATCAGGCCGCCGATCAGGCCGAGGTTGATCTGGTTCAGCAGCAGCACGTACACGGTGGGGATGCCGAGCAGGATGCCGAATATCAGCGCGACCGCCGACACCCAGGCGTTGTTGACCCACACCTGGAACGCGAACGAGGACGCGGAGTGCTCGGTGTAGTAGTTGGCGAAGTCGTGCTCCACCAGTTCGCGGATCTCGTCCGGCGTCCCCAGGCTCGCCTGCACCTCGGGGCTGTGCACGATCCAGATCGCCAGTGCGAGCGACACCAGGTTGCCGAGGACGGCGCAGCCGAGCCACCACCACCGCGCCCGGTAGGCAACCACCGGGAACGACACCTTCGCGAACCGGGTGACGTCCCGCCAGAGCGGCGCCTGCGCTCCGGCCACCGCAGCCCGGCCGCGTGCCACGAGCGACGACAGCCGGCCCACGAGCTCGGGGTCGGGCGAACTCGACCTGACGACCGACAGGTGCGTCGCCGCCCGCTGGTAGAGCTCGACCAGCTCGTCGGCTTCCGCGCCGGTCAGCCTGCGGCCGCGGTTGATGAGCCATTCAAGGCGCTGCCACTCGGCGTTGTGCGCGGCCACGTAGGCGTCAACGTCCACCCGGGGAGACTAACGTCTTCACCTGTCGAACCGGCAAAATGGACCTGCCTCGGCAATCGCCCGGGCGGTCGGCAATCGGAGGAGCAGGAGATGGCCGAACTCGTCACCGGCGAGGCCGTGGCGCTCGACATCCGGGTCGCGCGCCTGGCCAGCCGGGGCTGCGCCATCCTGCTCGACGTGATCTTCCAGCTCGTGATCCTCAACATCGTCGTCTACTTCACGGCGATGACGGCGCTCGTCGCCGACGAGGCGTGGGCGATCGGGCTGACGCTGCTCGCCGTCGTCGCCGTCCTGGTCGGCTACCCGTGCGCGTTCGAGACGCTGACGCGGGGCCGCACGCTGGGCAAGATGGCCGTCGGGCTCCGCGTCGTCTCCGACGACGGCGGGCCGATCCGGTTCCGGCAGGCCCTGGTGCGGGCGCTGGCCGGCTTCATCGAGTTCTGGACGTTCTACGGCTCCCCCGCGCTGATCACCTCGTTCTGCAACCGGCGCGGGAAGCGGCTCGGCGACCTGTTCGCCGGGACGATCGTGATCCAGGAGCGCGGCCAGGCGGTGCATTCGGGGCCCGTGGCGATGATGCCGCCGCAGCTCGCCGGGTGGGCCCGCTCGCTGGAGCTGTCGATGCTGCCGGACGAGCTGGCGATGACGGCCCGGCAGTACCTGTCGCGCTTCTGGGAGCTGCTGCCCGAGGTCCGCGACTCGCTGGGAGAGCGCATCGCCGCGCAGGTCGCCGAGGTGGTGAGCCCGCCCCCGCCGCCGGGTGCGCGCCCCGAGATCGTGCTGTCGGCCGTCCTCGCGGAGCGGCGGCACCGCGAGGAGTGGCGGCTGGCGCAGCGCCGCGCCCGCCGGATGCAGCGCCTCGGCCTGACCGCGTGGGTTCCGGTGTCCGCCCCGGCGATGGCGATGGCGGGGGCCGCGCCATCCGGTCCAATGCCATCCGGTCCAGTGCCATCCGGTCCGGTGCCGCCCGGTCCGGTGCGGCAGGGCCCGCCGGCTCCGCCGCCGTTCAGCTCTCCCGGTCCGGGGCAGCCGCGGTTCCTGCCGCCGTCCGACTACGGCGCCGGGCCGTACCAGGAAGCCCTGCACGGCCCTCTGCCGCCCTCCAGCGGTCCGTACCCCACCGGGCCCTACCCGACAGGCGGCCAGCCCCCGAACGGCCCGTACGCGCCGACTGGGGGCGGGCCGTCCGGCCCCGGGTACCCGCCCGGCCGCTGAACCGCGACCGGCGGGCGCGTCAGCGGCCCTTGAAGTCCGGCGGACGGTTCTCCAGGAAGGCGGTGATGCCCTCCTTGGCGTCCTCGGTGGCGGCCAGCTCGACCAGCTCGCCAAGCAGGTGCGCCACCTGGTCCTCCAGGGGCCGTCCTTCGATGGCGAAGAAGGCGTCGCGGCCGCGCCGCAGGCCGAGCGGGCTCTTGGACGCGATGACCCCCGCCAGCTCGTCCACCCGTGCGTCGAGTTCCGCGCGGGGCACGACCTCGCTGACCAGGCCGATGTCGCGTCCTTCGGCGGCGGTGATGCGGGAGCCGGTGTAGTAGAGCTTGAAGGCGTGCTTCGGCGCGACGTTCCGGTTGATGATCGCCATGATCATCATGGGCCAGAGCCCGACGTTGACCTCGGGGGTCGCGAGCTTGACGTCGTCCGCGGCGATCACCAGGTCGCACGCGGCGGCCAGCCCCAGGCCGCCCGCCACCGCGTGCCCGGCGAGCCGGGCGATGACGGGCTTGCCGAGCTTCGGGAACGCCGTGAAGAGGCGGAACGGCGGGCTCGCGCGGACCGCCTCCGGGGCGGCCAGGCCGTGCTCACCGAGCCCGCCGAGGTCGGCGCCCGCGCAGAACGCCCGGTCCCCCGACCCCGTCAGCACGATGACCCGGACGTCGGGATCGTTCTTGGCGCGCTCGAACGCGTCGAGCAGCTCGTCGATCATCCGGTCGCTGAGCGCGTTGCGCGCCTCCGGCCGGTTCAGCGTGATCCGGGCGACCCGATCCGCGCCTTCGTACAGGATCGTCTCGTACATGCCCCAGCCCCTTCCCTAGCCACCCGAGCACGTTAACCGCCCCCTGGAGCGGGGTGCTCCAAGGGGCGGCCAACGAGGAGATACGGCGTACGCCGCTCAGGCTCTGGGGCGCTGACGCCCCGGACTCAGAGCCGCTCGATGATGGTGGCGTTGGCCTGGCCGCCGCCCTCGCACATGGTCTGGAGGCCGTACCGGCCGCCGGTGCGCTCCAGCTCGTGCAGCAGCTTGGTCATCAGCACGCCGCCGGTGGCGCCCAGCGGGTGGCCGAGGGCGATCGCGCCGCCGTTGGGGTTCGTCTTCTCCAGCGACGCGCCGGTGTCCTTGGCCCACGCCATCGGCACCGGGGCGAACGCCTCGTTGACCTCGAAGACGTCGATGTCGTCGATCTTCAGGCCGCTGCGCTCCAGCGCCCGCTCGGTCGCCGGGATCGGGCCGGTCAGCATGTAGACCGGGTCCGAGCCGCACACCGAGAGGGTGTGGATGCGGGCGCGGGGCGTGAGGTTGTGCCGCTTGACGGCCTCCTCGGACGCGATGAGCAGCGCGGACGCGCCGACGGAGATCTGCGAGGCGACGGCGGCGGTGATGTCCCAGCCCTCGCGGAGGGGCTGCAGGCCGGCCATCTTCTCCAGCGTGGTGTCGGGGCGGGCGCCCTCGTCCTTGGACAGGCCGGCGAGGGGGGCGATCTCCCGGTCGAAGATGCCCGCCTCGATCGCCTTGCTGGCGCGCTGGTGGCTCTCGAGGGCGAACTCCTCGAGGTCCTGGCGCTTGAAGCCCCACTTCTCGCACATCAGCTGCGCGCCGCGGAACTGGGAGATCTCCTGCTGGCCGTACCGCTCGGCCCAGCCGTCGCCATAGGGGAAGGGCATGCCCTTCTCCAGGGCCATCGCGACCGAGGAGCCCATCGGCACGACGGCCATCTGCTCGACGCCGGACGCGACGACGAGGTCCTGGGTGCCGGACAGGACGCCCTGGGCGGCGAAGTGGATCGCCTGCTGGGACGACCCGCACTGCCGGTCGATGGTCACGCCGGGCACGTTCTCCGGCAGGCCCGCCGACAGCCACGCGGTGCGGGCGATGTCGAGGGACTGCGGGCCGACCTGCATGACGCAGCCCATGATGTTGTCTTCGACCGCGGAGGGGTCGACCCCGGTGCGGTTGACGAGCTCCTTGAGCACGTGGGCCCCGAGGTCGGCCGGGTGGACGTCCTTCAGAGCGCCCTTCTTGGTACCGACAGGGGTACGGACCGCGCCGACGATGTACGCCTCGGCCACTACGCCTCCAAAATGTGGGTTCCGTCCCGAAACCGAGTGAGATTCGGTTAGTCAGTATGAGATTACAACGCCCGCGGCGCAACGCCATGTGAGCTGAGTCTCGGCCCTCCGCTCCGGGGCGAGCCTACGCGCGCGGAGTCCCGGGCCCGGATTCGGGGCGGAGGATCGCGCCGTCCGCCTCGTCCCCGACGGACGCCTCCGTCAGCCTGGTCAGCACGTCCGCAAGCTCCGGATGCTCCTCCGGTTCCCAGCCGTCCACGAGCCGGGCCAGTCCTTGCCTTCGGGCGGCGAAGAGCCGGTCGGCCACGGCTTGGCCGGATCCGGTGATGACGAGCATTTCGCCTTGACGCTGTACGTAACCGGCGTCGACGAGCCGGTCGACGTAAGGACGGCCGTGTTCGACCGGGACACCGGCGCGTGCCGCGAGATCTGAGCCCCGGACCGACCCGTCCTTGGCGATGCGGCACAGCGCCCAGACGCTGCCCGCCGGAAGCGCGACTCCCGCGTGCGCGCCGAGCCGCTCGTAGAGGCGGCGGGCCTCCACGTCCCTGCGCATGAGCTCGCTCAGTGCGCGCTCCATCTCGTGCCGGGACGAACGGACGGTCGGCGCCGCGCCGAAGCCCTCGCCGTAGTCGTGCGCCTGCACCGTCGCCCGGAGCGGGACTTCCCGCAGGAACCACGTCAAGACGAATGCCACGACCGCTACAGGGACGGCCCAGAAGAACACCGAGTCGATCGCCTGTGAGTATGCGTTCAGGACGCCGCGCTGCACCTCTGGGGGGTACCGGTCGAGCAGCCGGGGATTGCGCTGGACGGCCGACGGATCGAACCCGGGAGGCAGTATCCGCACCAGTTCCTCGAAGTGCACGGCGAGCCGGCTGCTGAAGACCGAGCCGAACACCGCGACGCCGAAGGCCCCACCGATCTGCCGGAAGAACGTGACACCGGACGTGGCCGCACCGAGGTCGCGGTAGGACACGGCGTTCTGGACGGCGATGACCAGCACCTGCATGACCATGCCGATCCCGAAGCCGAGCAGCGCGAACCGCAGGCTCATCGAGAGCGTGGAGGCGTTCTCGTCCAGCCGCGAGCACAGGTAGAGCGCCAGCGCGATGATCGGGGTGCCGACCACCGGGAAGATCTTGTAGTGGCCGAACCGGGTGATCAGCTGCCCCGAGCCGATCGAGCTGACCAGCATGCCGACCATCATCGGAAGCAGGTGCACGCCGGACAGCGTGGGCGACACGCCGTGCACGACCTGCAGGAGGATCGGCAGGAACGTCAGCGCGCCGAACATCGCGAAGCCGACCGCGAAGCTGATGGCCGAGGCGAGCGAGAACACCCGGTCGGCGAACAGCCGCGGCGGCATGATCGGCTCGGCGGCGCGCCGCTCCACCAGCACCCAGGCCACCAGCAGGACCGCGGAGGCCACCGCGAGCCCGATGATCGGTCCGGACGACCACGCGTACTGCGTCCCGCCCCAGGTCGCCACCAGGACCAGGCCGACGGCCCAGCCGATGATCAGCAGTGCCCCGAGGTAGTCGATGCGCTGCCGCTCCCGCCCGCCGGTCGCCGGCAGCACCGCCGAGGTGACCATGAGCGCGAGGACGCCGATGGGGAGGTTGACGTAGAAGACCCAGCGCCACGACAGGCTGTCGACGAACCAGCCGCCGAGCAGCGGCCCGCACACACTGGACACGCCGAAGACGGCGCCGAAAAGCCCCTGGTAGCGCCCGCGCTCGCGCGGCGGCACCACGTCCCCCACGATCGCGACGACGAGCACCATCAGCCCGCCCCCGCCGAGGCCCTGCACGGCGCGGAACGTGATCAGCTCCGCCATGTCCCGTGAGAGACCGCACAGCGCCGACCCGGCCAGGAACACGACGATCGACGTCTGGAACAGCCGCTTGCGCCCGTACTGGTCGCCGAGCTTGCCCCACAGCGGCGTCGAGGCCGTCGCGGCGAGCAGGTACGCCGTCACGACCCAGGTCAGGTGGCTGAACCCGCCGAGATCGCTGACGATCGTCGGCAGCGCCGTGGACACGATCGTCTGGTCCAGTGCGGCGAGCAGCATGGCGAGCATGAGCGCGCCGAGGACGACGTACAGGTCCCTGCCCTTCGGCATGCCCTGCTCGACGCCGGTAGCCGTATCCGCCGCCATGCGGCCTCCCCCGATGAAGCCGTCCGCCCGTCGACGGGGGAAGGCCTACCCACGACCTGCGCGGGTTCACCCGGGCGGCGGCCCGAACCGCCCGGTGCCGGGGTGCGCGTCAGCCGGTGAGGTCGCCGGCGACCTTCGCCGCGCCGAGGGCCGCGGCGCTGCCGGCGACCCCGACCGTCGCGGCCGTGACCCACAGCGGCAGGCCCGGGCGGGTCTTCAGCCCGGCCACGAGGTCGAGGGAGTCGACCGCGAGGCCGAGCCTCGCCCAGAGCTTGCGCCCGGACTCGTCCCTGCTGAGCAGGTAGCCGGCGCCGAGCGCGAGCTCCCGCGCGCCGAAGGCGCGGACGATGTAGTCGCGGCCCGGGTCGGTGCCGCTGCCGATGCCCAGGGCCTTCACGGTCAGCTTGGGCGCGGCGATCGCCGCGACGCCGAGGGCGACCCGCCCGCGCGCCAAGCCGGTCATCATGTCGTCGAGCCGGTCCCGGCCGTTTGTTCGCTTCGCATCTGCCACAAAAGGAGATTATCGGGGCCCGTCCGGCACCGAACCGGCGGGTAACCCACTCCTTACACGTCTATCGTTTCCTCAGGCGGCACACCCCCGACTGATGAAGGTGACCATGGAAGGCATCCTCGGCCTCGTCGTCGTGTCACTGCTCGCCGCGTTCTGCGTGCGCTGGGCCGCGGTGCGCCTCCGGCTGCCCATGCCGACCCGGATCGCGGTGATCACCGTGTTCGTGCTGGTCGTGCTGGCGATGTACGGGCAGCACCTCAACGGCTGACGGGCCGTCCCGGCCCCGGCGGCGGAGAACGGGACGCGATTGTGTCCGGCGGGTTCCGAACTTACCGCCTCGACGGAGAGTCATAACTGGCGAAACCGGCTTCACGCCCGTTCGACGCCCCCGCCGAGGCGGCCCCGCGGTGCCCGGACCCGTCCGGCCGCCGCCGCCCCGCGCGGCGGACGCGAGCGGTACCCCGTCCGGCGAAGCCGGCCCGATCGAGGGAGTCCCCGTGAACACGCATCCGGCGCCCGCGACCCGCGAGACCGGCGGCGCGATCGCCCCGCATCTGAGGCGGCTCCTGGAGTTCGTCGAACCCGGCCGCGACGACGTCTGCCTGGACGTGGCGCGCGGCCGCGGCCCCATGCCCGCCGCGCTCGGCCGGCAGGTGCGCCACCTGACCGCCGTGGACGCCATGCCCGCGCACGCGCCCGGCGGGAACAGCGCGTCCGGCACGAACGGGCGGATGTCCACCGTGGAGTTCGGGACGGGACCGGTCCGCATCGCCGACGGCGACACGCCCCCCGCGGCCGCGACGCGCGAGGAGCGCAGGCCGCACCCGCTGGGACCGGACCGCACCCTCGTCAAGGCCGACGCCAGCGCCCTGCCGTACCGGGACAACACGTTCTCCCTGGTGACGGCCAGGTTCTCCCTCTACAACCTGGGCGACCCCGAGCACGTGCTGCGCGAGCTGCTGCGGGTCTGCCGCCCCGGCGGCCGGGTCGTCATCGCCGACCTGGTGCGCGGCAACCTCACCGGACCCGACCGCGACCGCATCGAGCGGCTGCGCGACCCCGACCACCCGGGCACCCCCTCCATCGCCCGGCTCACCGAGATGATCACCTCGGCGGGCGGCAGCATCCGCCGCCTGGACGTGTTCACCGTGGAGCGCCCCGTCGAGCCCTGGCTCGCCGGGTCGTGCGACGACGCGACCGCCGACCGCGTCCGCCGGGCACTGATCGACGAGGTGGACGGCGGCCCGCGCACCGGGGCCAAGCCCCGCATCATCGGCGGTGAACTCTGGTTCACCCAGTCGTGGGCGCACGTCGCCGCCGAACCCATCCCCTGAGCACGCGCACGTCAGCGCGCTGACCTGGCAGGGGACCCGGCGCGCCCGGTCAGGGCGTCAGCGGCAGCTCGAACCAGACGGCCTTGCCGTCCGCCGTCGGGCGGGCACCCCACCGGCTGGCGAGCTGGTCGACCAGGTACAGGCCGCGCCCGCCCTCGTCGGTCTCGCCCGCGCTGCGAATGCGCGGCAGCCGCATGTCGGAGTCGAAGACCTCGACCCAGATGGCGTCCGCGCCGCGCCGGAGGCGGAGCCGGAAATCCTTGGTCGGCGACTCGCGGCGGCCGAGTTCGGCGCCGAGGTTCCAGTCGTCCTCGGCGAACGCGCCGGCGTCGAACGCGTCCCCGCCGAGGGAGCCCGCCTCGTACTCGGTGGTGAACTCGGTGTTGAACTGGACGGGCGGCGGGGCGCCGAGCGGCTCGCCGCCGCGGCCGGGAGGCCCGGCCGTCACCGGGACGGCGGGCTCGCGGCGCGGCGCGGGCGTGGCGGTCGCGTGCAGGACGACGTTCGTGACGACCTCGGACACCAGCAGGCACGCGAGCTCGGCCTGCTCCTCCGCCATCCCCCAGGACGCGAAGGCGTCCGCGGCCGTGCGGCGCGCCTCCGACACCATGATCGGCTCGGCGGTGAAGGTGCGCTCCGCGACGGCGAGTTCCTCGGCGGCGGTGCGGATCACGACGATCGCCACGTCGTCGTCGGTGTCGCCGGGCACCGCCTCGTAGGCGGCCTTGGCGATCGCCTCGACGCCGCCGCGGGCGACCTCGGCGACGGCGGCGCGCACCATCTCCCGCGACTCCTCGCGGGTGTAGTACTCGCCGTCCTCCTTCGGCCTCCGGTCGATGAGGCCGTCGGTGTACAGGACGAGGGTGGAGCCGGGCTTCAGCTCGCTCCGCTCCTCGTTGAAGAGGATTTCGCCGCCCATGCCGGGGGCGCGCAGGCCGAGCATGCCGCCCTCGCTCTCGAACGCCAGCTCGCCGACCTCCCCGTCGACGATCAGCAGCGGCGGGTCGTGGCCGGCGTTGGCGAACTCCAGCAGCCGCGACCACGCGTCGTACACGAAGTAGGTGCAGGACACCAGGGGCGGCCGGACGAGGTCGTCGCTGTTCCAGCCGGAGCGCATCCGCTCCGGGCGGGTCATCGTGCGGACCCACTCGTCGAGCTTGCGCAGTATGTCGGCGGGCGGCTTGTCGTCCTGGGCGAACGCGCGCAGCGCGGCACGGAGCTGCCCCATCACCGCCGCGGCGCGGGCGCCGCGGCCCTCGACGTCGCCGATGACGAGCCCGACGCGGCCCGCCGACAGCGGGATGACGTCGTACCAGTCGCCGCCGACCTGCGTCTGGATGCCGTGCCCGTGCGACTCCAGCGGCCGGGCCGGCTCGTACCGCCAGGCGATCTGCAGGCCGTCCAGCCGGGGCGGCCGGTCACCGGGCAGCAGGTGCTTCTGGAACGCGAGCGCGGTGTCGCGCTCCTCCTCGAACAGCAGCGCGTTGTCGACGGCGAGCGCGACGCGGCTGGCGATCGCGCCGATCAGGTCGCGGTCGAAGCCGTCGTAGTGCGGGTCGGGCCGCTTGGACAGGTTCGACAGCGCCAGGCTCATCACGCCGAGCAGCTCGCCGCGGACCAGCAGCGGCGCCGAGATGGCGGACGTGATGCCCATCTCGGACCCGAGCCGCTGCGACGACTCGCTCGGCGCCGCGAACCGGTGCTGGATCATGTCCTCGACGAGGACGGCGTCGCGGCGCCGCATCGCCTTCTCGCTGACGTGGCCGCGCGGGTAGGAGACCGGCTCGCCGACCTCGGCCCAGGTGCCGGGCGGCGGCTCCCAGCCGCCCGCGTGCCGCGACACCCGCCGGTACAGCCGGTCGCCGCTGTACAGGTCGATGAAGCAGTGGTCGGCGAACTGCGGGACGAGCGTGTCGGCGACCTTCCGCAGCGTGCTCTCCAGCTCCAGCGACCCGGCGAGCCGCTCGCCGATGCGCTCCATCAGGCCGTAGCGGTCCTGCTCGCGCTGGTTGGAGCGCAGCGCCTCCCGCGCGAAGATCACGACCCCGTCGACGGCGCCGGACGGGTGGCGCAGCGGCACGGCGTGCGCGCGGGTGTAGACGGTCGTGCCGTCCGCGCGCATGTTGCAGAACGTGCCCTCCCACACGCCGCCCTTGAGGACGTGCTTGGCCAGCTCGGTGGCCTGCTCGTGGTCCTCCTCGGCGATGCCCAGCGACAGGACGGAGTGGCCGATGATCTCGTCGCCGCCGAACCCGAACAGCTGGCGGGCGAAGTGGTTGCCGTAGATGACGTTGCTGAAGCGGTCGCAGACGATGACCGCCATCTCCATCTGGTTCAGGACGGTCTCGGGCGGCAGACGCGCCTCGTCAGGCGCTTCCCCCCAGTGGCTCATCTCCCCATCCCGATACCAGTCGCCGACCCCGTCCGGACCGCCACCCCGGTGATCACCGGGTGTCGCGCCGCGGACGGCGTCCGTAGTCCCTCCGTCGTATTGAACGACGAACCGGCCACCGGGATACGCCCGGAAAGCCCCATGTCACGGAGATCTTCGGTATAGACCGCCGGAACGGAGCCCGGTACGCCGCCGACCCGCACGCCGGCCGCTTCAGCGCCTGCTGACGAAGACGTGCTCGGCGATGTCGCGCGGCAGTTCCGTCGCGGGACCGTCGGACTCGTCGTCACTGATCACCCGCACCCCGTCATCGGTAGCCCGAAGAGTCACCTCTCGTCCCGGTTGTATCCCTATCTGCTTGAGTTTAAGCATCAGGTCGCTGTCACTCTGCACCTGCTCGCTGATCCGCCGGATGACGGCGTCCGCGCCGGCGGGGCTGGCCACCGCGGTCATCACCGAGAGCGGCGGGGTGTCGGCGGCGCCGCCGGGCGCGCCCAGCTCCGCGAGGCCGGGGATGGGGTTGCCGTGCGGGCAGGTGGTCGGGTTGTCCAGCAGCGCGACGAGGCGGCGTTCGACGTCCTCCGACATGACGTGCTCCCAGCGGCACGCCTCGATGTGGACGTCCTCCCAGGGCAGGCCGATCACGTTGACCAGCAGGCACTCGGCGAGCCGGTGCTTCCGCATGACGCGCGTGGCCAGGCCGCGGCCGCTCTCGGTCAGCTCGAGGTGCCGATCGCCCTGGACCCGCAGCAGCCCGTCGCGCTCCATCCGCGCGACCGTCTGGCTCACCGTCGGGCCGCTCTGGGAGAGCCGCTCGGCGATGCGGGCCCGAAGAGGGATGATCCCCTCCTCTTCGAGCTCGAAAACCGTCCGGAGGTACATCTCCGTGGTATCGATCAGGCCGTGTGAGGTCACAGCTCCCTCCAGTCTTATGGGCCCGAGTCTACTTGCTCTGCGGCAACGCCGCCTGGCCCCGCGAATATCCTCGCCGAGCCGGGTAGGGGCCAACGCAAGATGAACGCGAAACCTTCCCCGGACGCGGAACCGTTCCTGCCCGAGACCCCCGAGGCGCGGTCGGATCTGGACGCGCTGCGCGAGGCCGCGGCGGGCTGCCGCGGCTGCCATCTGTACGAGGACGCCACGCAGACCGTCTTCGGCGACGGCTCCCCCGGCGGCCGGGTCATGTTCGTGGGCGAGCAGCCCGGCGACCAGGAGGACCGCAGGGGCGTCCCGTTCGTCGGCCCCGCCGGACGCGTCCTCGACCGGGCGCTGGAGGAGGCGGGGATCGAGCGCGGCGACGTCTACGTCACCAACGCCGTCAAGCACTTCAAGTTCAAACGGCAGGAGGGCGGCAAGCGCCGCATCCACGAGCCCCCGAACGCGGCCGAGATGCGCGCGTGCCGCCCCTGGCTGCTGGCGGAGCTGCGGCTCCTCGACCCGGACGTCGTGGTGGTGCTCGGCGCGACGGCGGGCAAGGCGCTGTTCGGCTCGTCGTTCCGCGTGACCAAGCAGCGCGGGCGCCTCCTCCCCCTCCCCGCCCTGGAGCGCATCGGCACCCCCGCGGCCGGGCGGGAGATCGCGGACGCATCGCCCGAGGGGGCCGGTGCCCGGATCGTCGCGACGATCCACCCGTCGGCCGTGCTGCGCGCTGAGGACCGCGAGGCGATGTACGAGGGCCTGGTCGACGACCTGAAAGTGGCCGCCTCAGCCCTCGCCCAGCCCACCACCCGGGTCACGGGTTGAGCGGGGCGGGTTGCGCGGTGCGGGTGTCGTAGCGGAGCAGGGCGGGGACCACGAGGGCCGCGATGACGACCAGCACCGCGCAGGCGATGCCGCCGCCGACCCAGGACGCCGTCGCGCCCGCGACGCTCGCGGTCGCACCGGCGCGGACGTCCCCGAGCCGCGGCCCGCCCGCGACCACGACCGTGAACACGCCCTGCAGCCGCCCGCGCATCTCGTCCGGCGCGTACATCTGCAGCATCGACTGGCGGAAGACGGCCGACACCAGGTCCGCCGCCCCGCCGACCGCCAGCAGCACCACGACCAGCCACAGCCGCCCGGACAGCCCGGCGGCGGCGACCGCGAGCCCCCAGACCACGATCGACGCGACGAGCGCGACGCCCTGCCGGTGCACCCGCCCGATCCAGCCGGACATCAGCCCGCCGAGGAACGCGCCGATCGCGATCGACGCGAACAGCCACCCGACCGCGCCCTCACCGCCGAACCGGGTGTCGGCCACCTCGGGGAACAGCGCGCGCGGCATCGCGATCGCCATCGCGATGATGTCCACGACGAACGACATCAGCAGCACCGGCTGCGTGGCCAGGTAGCGGAGCCCGTCGATCACCGACCGCAGGCCCGGCGAGCCGGTGACGTCGCCGAGCGGGGGGATCGAGGGCAGCCGCAGCGCCGCGTAGAGGGCGAGGCTGAACAGCACGGCGTCCAGCGCGTACGCGGCCGCGTAGTTCCAGCGGGCCAGCATCAGCCCGGCGAACAGCGGCCCGGCGAGCATCCCGAACTGGCTGGCGGTGAACGCGAGGGTGTTCGCCGCCGGGACGAGGGGCCGGTCGATCAGCCGGGGGATGATCGCGCTGCGGGTCGGCGACGCCACCGCGAACCCGATGGCCTGGACCGCGACCACCGCCATGATCAGCGTGAGGCTGCCGATGCCGAGCAGGGCCTGGGCGAGCAGCAGCAGCGTCGCCACCCACATCACGCAGGACGAGATGAACAGCAGCTTGCGCCGGTCCATGTGGTCGGCGACCGCCCCGCCCCACAGCCCGAACACGATCAGCGGGACGAGGTTGACGAAGCCGAGCACGCCGACCCACAACGACGACCTGGTCATGTCGTACACCTGGACCGGGACGGCCACCGCCGTGATCTGGAAACCGACGAACGAGACGCCCTGGCCCAGCCACAGCCGGCGGAAGGCGGGCGTGGCCAGCGGCCGGGTGTCGATCGCCATCCGGCGCAGGCGCCGCCGCCCCCGCGGCTTTCCGGGCGACTCGCCGGGCTTCAGGGGTTCCTCCGCTTCCGTCTCGGAATCCGCCCCAGGACCGTCAGGACCATCGGTGGGGGTTGACTGCTGTTCCGATGTCACGGAGACAGTCTCTCCACCGTCCAATCACCGGCTTCGCCTGGGGCTATCCCTTCCGCACCCGCAGTGTCTTCCGAGGGAGGACGACCCCCCGCACCCCCCGGAACCGCTCTCAGGTATCGGATCCGATCGTGGAGCCGATCCCGCCGCCCTTGCCAGAACTCGATCGACTCCGGGACGACCCGGTAGCCGCCCCAGAAGTCCGGCAGCGGGACGTCGTCGGCCCCCTCCTCGTCGGGCCAGCGTCCGGCCAGCTCGGCGTAGCGTCGCTCCAGCCCGTCCCGCCCGGGGATGACGCCGGACTGGTGCTCGCTGGCCCACGCGCCGATCCGCGACCCGTACGGGCGCGTCCGGAAGTAGGCGGCGACCTCGTCCCGCGCCAGCTCGGCCACCGGACCGGCGACCCGGACCTGCCGGTGCATCGCGTGCCAGGGGAAGACCAGCGCCGCGCGCGGGTTCTCCGCCAGGTCGCGCCCCTTGTCGGACGTCAGGTTCGTGAAGAAGCGGAAGCCCTGGGGCCCGTACCCCTTGAGCAGGACCATCCGGGCGCTCGGCACGCCGTCGCCGGACGCAGTGGCGAGCACCATCGCGTTCGGTTCGGGGAGCCCGAAGGTGTGGACGTCGGCGAACCACGCGGCGAACAGCGCGAGCGGATCGGCGGGGAGCGAGGGCTCCGCCAATTCGCCCCCTTCATAGGATCTTCGGAGCCGTGCGGGATCGGGCGTTGGGAAATCCACAGCGTCAGAGCCTCTCACCTGGGACTTGTGCAACTCACCTGACCCCTGGGTACTGGCAAGTAAGGCGGACAGGGTTCAATGGCACGGCACCGCCTTATCACTCTTGGGGACGAAAGGCAGGACGACATGTCCGACTTCAAACCTGGTCTCGAGGGGGTCGTGGCCTTCGAGACCGAGATCGCCGAACCGGACAAGGAGGGCGGCGCCCTCCGCTACCGGGGCGTCGACATCGAGGAACTCGTCGGCCGCGTCTCCTTCGGTGACGCCTGGGGCCTCCTCGTGGACGACTCGTTCGACCCGGGTCTCGCCCCGGCGGACCCGCACGTCCTCCCGGTCACCTCCGGCGACGTGCGGGTGGACGTGCAGAGCGCCCTCCCCACCCTCGCTCCCGCGTACGGTATGCGCCCGCTGCTCGACATCTCCGACGAGGAGGCCCGCGCCGACCTCGCCCGGGTGTCGGTGACGGCGCTGTCGTTCGTCGCCCAGTCCGCGCGCGGCATCGGCGTACCGATGGTGCCGCAGGACAAGATCGACGCCGCGGCGACGATCACCGAGCGGTTCATGGTCCGCTGGCGCGGTGAGCCCGACCCCAAGCACGTCCGGGCCATCGACGCGTACTGGGTCTCGGCCGCCGAGCACGGCATGAACGCCTCCACCTTCACCGCGCGGGTGATCGCCTCCACCGGGGCGGACGTCGCGGCCGCGGTGTCGGGCGCGATCGGCGCCATGTCGGGCCCGCTGCACGGCGGAGCGCCCGCCCGCGTCCTGCCGATGATCGAGAAGGTCGAGCAGCTCGGCGACGCCCGGAAGGTCGTCTCGGGCATCCTCGACTCCGGTGACCGGCTGATGGGCTTCGGCCACCGCGTCTACCGCGCCGAGGACCCGCGCGCCCGCGTGCTGCGCCGCACCGCCAAGGAGCTCGGCGCCCCCCGCTTCGAGGCCGCCAAGGCCCTGGAGGACGCCGCCCTCGCCGAACTCCGCGAGCGCCGCCCGGACCGCCCGATCGAGACGAACGTGGAGTTCTGGGCCGCGGTCATCCTCGACTTCGCCGAGGTCCCGACCGCGATGATGCCCGCGATGTTCACCTGCGGCCGCACCGCCGGATGGGCCGCGCACATCCTGGAGCAGAAGCGCACCGGACGGCTGGTCCGCCCGAGCGCCAAGTACACCGGCCCCGGCAGCCGCTCCATCGACGACGTGGCCGGAGCGGCGACCCTCAAGCCCGCGGGCTGACCCCTCCTCCCCCACTC
>NZ_SMKB01000091.1:0-26957 GCF_004348575.1 Actinomadura sp. 7K534 | reverse complement strand
CGCCGGCGCCTACTGCGACGTCCCCGCCCTGCTCATCACCCTCCTCGCCGGCCACCCGCCGCACCCGTCCACCGGCGACCTGCCCGAGTACCTCATCCAGCTGGCCGCCGCGCTGCTGCCCCTGCACACCCTGAACGGGGCGTCCACGATGCCCCCGTACGTCCCGCACAACCGGCTCGACGTGCGGCGCCCGCCCCGGCACGCCCTGCGGCCCGAGCTGTGGGAACGCGCCCACGACGTCGCCGCCCGGCCCGCGCCCGAGGCGCCCGCCCGGTTCATCCACCGCGACTACCACGCCGACAACACGCTGTGGTCCTACGGCAGGCTCACGGGCGTGGTCGACTGGTCCGACGCCTCGTCCGGGCCGATCGCCGTCGACATCGCCCGGATGCGCCGCGGCCTGGCCCTGCGCTACGGCCCGCCGGTCGCCGACCGCTTCCTGTCCAACTTCGACCAGGTCTCCGGCGGCTACCCGCACGACCCGTACTGGGACGTCCGCGACCTGCTGGACCTGCTCCCCGAGGACGAGACCGGGGTCATGGACGAGGCCCACGTCCCCCTCTACGAGAACTACCTCGCCCGCATCCTCGCCCAGTGCTGAAGGGTGCCAGTGCTAGAGGGTGCCAGTGCTAGAGGGTGCCAGTGCTAGAGGGTGATCGTTTCGATCGGAAGGCTTGAGTCCGCCGGGAGGGAGAGGTCGGACGGGGCGGCACCGGAGGCGACGAGCTCGGAGCCGAGCGCGGCGACCATCGCTCCGTTGTCCGTGCAGAGCTTCGGGCGCGGCACCCGCAGCCGGACGCCGGCGGCCTCGCAGCGCTCCGCCGCGAGGGCCCGCAGCCGGGAGTTCGCGGCGACGCCCCCGCCGATGAGCAGGTCGCGGACGCCGTTGTCCTTGCAGACCTTCAGCGCCTTCCGCGTCAGGACGTCCACCACGGCCTCCTGGAACGACGCCGCGACGTCCGCGGCGGGCACCGGCTCGCCCGCGCGCTCCTTGGCCTCCACCCAGCGGGCCACGGCCGTCTTCAGGCCGGAGAACGAGAAGTCGTAGGTGCCGTCGTTGTACTTGCCGCGCGGGAACGCGATCGCGGCCGGGTCGCCGTCGCGGGCCATCCGGTCGATGACCGGGCCGCCGGGGAAGCCCAGGTCGAGGACGCGGGCGACCTTGTCGAACGCCTCGCCGGCCGCGTCGTCCACGGTGCTGCCGAGGGACCGGACGTCGCCCGCCACGTCCGGCACCAGCAGCAGCGACGAGTGGCCGCCGGACACCAGCAGCGCCACGCACGGCTTCGGCAGCGGGCCGTGTTCGAGCTGGTCGACGCACACGTGCGCGGCCAGGTGGTTGACGCCGTAGAGCGGCCTGCCCAGCGACAGCGCGTACGCCTTGGCCGCGGCCACCCCGACCATCAGCGCGCCGGGCAGGCCCGGGCCCGCCGTCACGGCGAACGCGTCGACGTCGGTGAACGCGATCCCGGCGTCGGCCAGCGCCCGCTCGATCGTCGGTTCCATCGCCTCCAGGTGCGCGCGCGACGCGACCTCCGGCACCACGCCGCCGAACCTGGCGTGCTGGTCGACGCTGGACGCGATCGCGTCCGCGAGCAGGGTGTTGCCCCGCACGATGCCGACACCGGTCTCGTCGCACGACGTCTCGATGCCGAGCACCAGCGGCTCGTCCCGAATCACTTGCTCTCCTTGGTGAAGCCCATGGGCGGACGGGTGCGGAGCTTGCGGCACATGACGATCGCGTCCACGTCCGAGGGCTGGTAGTACCGCTTGCGGACGCCGACCTCGTCGAAGCCGAACCGCTTGTAGAGGCGGCGCGCCCCGTCGTTGTCGGCGCGGACCTCCAGGAACACCGCCTCGCTGTTGCGGCGGGCGGCCTCGTCCAGCAGCTCGGTGAGCAGCGCGGCGCCGATGCCGCCGCCGCGCTGGTCGGCGCGCACCCCGATGGTCTGCACGTCGGCCTGGCCGCCGGCCGCGGCCAGGCCCGCGTAGCCGACGAGGTCGCCGCCGGGGGCCTCCGCGACGACGTAGTGCCGGGTCCGGGGCTGCTCGGCGAGCTCCTCGCGGAGCATCTCCTCGCTCCACGCGTCCTCCGGGAACAGCCCCTGCTCCAGCCGGAGGACGGCCGGGAGGTCCGTACCGGTCATGGTCCGCAGGACGATCCCGCTCACGCCCGCGTCACCTTCTTGCGCGGCCCGGGCTCCCTGGCGTCCGGCCTGCGCAGGTAGAGGGGCTCGGGCGGCAGGAGCTCGGGGACCTTCATCCCGGCCAGGCGCGCGACGGTCAGCTCGGCGAGGGCGGTGGCGGTGGGCAGCAGCGGCTCGTGCGCGCCTCCGCCGAAGACGTCCGGGAACAGCGTTGCGCCCTCGCCGACGACGGGGAGCCCGGCGGGCGCCCCGTCCAGCACGTCGGACGGCGCCCCCACGGCCGGGCCGGTGGCGCGCGCGCGGCACGAGTGGTACCGCGCCCAGTAGACCTCCTTGCGCCGCGCGTCCGTGACGACGGCGAACGGCTCGGTCCTCCCGGTGGCCCACGCGATGATGTCCAGGGTGCAGGCGCCGTGCACGGGGATGCTGAGCGCGTCCCCCATGGAGCGGGCGGTGACCAGGCCGACCCGGAGCCCGGTGTACGGGCCCGGCCCCACCCCGACGGCGATGGCGCTGAGGTCCGCGGGCGCCGCCCCGGCCTCCGCCATCACGCCCGCGATGGACGGGGTGAGCAGTTCGGTGTGCCTGCGGCGGTCGACCGCCTCGGCCACCCCGCGCGGCACCGCGCCCTCACCCGGCGTCCACTCGTACAGCGCCACGGTGATCGCGGCGGTCGCGGTATCGAAAGCCAAGACCAGCACGGGTTGTAAGCCTACAGGCCACCCTCCGGTAGGGAGCCGCCGATGACCGGACGGCCCGGCCGCGTGCGGCCGTCAGGACTGTTCGAGGCCCTGGATGACGGCGCGGGCCACCTCGACCGCGCCGTCGGTGGCGGTGCCGGAGGAGATCGGGTCGCCGTCGTTGCCGCCGGAGTAGTGGATGGTGATGAGGACGTTGCCCAGCCGGACGTTCCCGATCGCCTCGCCGGACCCCTGCCCCTTGTCGACGCTGTAGACGAGGTAGCCGTCGTCGCCGACGTCGTCGAGGCGGCGCTTCTCGGTGAGCTTCTGGCCGGTGAGGAGGGACTTGCCGGACTCGTCGGCGGTGCGCTCGGAGGCGAACGTGGCGGTGGCCGTGTCGGTGGCCGTCTGGCCTCGCGCGGCGGCGATGGCGCGGAGCTCGACGGTGAGCTGGCGCTTGTTCTTGCCCGTGTAGGCGCCCCACACGCACTGGTTCCGCCGGTCGCTGCTCTGGTAGGTCTCGGCCTCGGTCCGCTCGGACCCGGGCGCCAGCTTGTCGATGACGTCCTGGCCGACGATCGTGCAGGAGTCGGGCACGGCGTTGCGCTCGCCCTTCGTCAGCGGGGAGCTCTCGCTGGCGCCGCTGCCGACGACCCGGCCGCCCTCGTCCTCGCCGCTCGCGCCGACGCCGCTCAGGACGACGAACGCCGCGAGCACGCAGACCGCGACGGCCGCGGCCGCCCCGCCGAGGACGACGGCCCAGCGCCGGCCCGTGCGGCGGTCCCGCACGACGCGGTGGCTGCCGGTCCGGTAGCCGCCGCTGCCGGCCCGGTACGAGCCGCTGCCCGTCCGGTAGCCGCCGCTCTCGGTGCGGTAACCGCCGCTGTCCGCACGGTAGCCGCCGCTGTCGGTGCGGTAGGCGCCGGTGTCCCGGCCGTACTGGCCGCTGCCGGACCCGGTCTGGTAAGGGCCCGTCTCCCTCTGGTACGGACCGCTACCCGATGCGGCGGAGCGATAGCCGCCCGCGCGCTGCCCGCCGCCCGGGCGACCACCGGACTCGTACCCGCCGGACTGGTAACCACCGGACTCGTACCCGCCGGACTCGTACCCGCCGGACTCGTAACCGCCCGACTCGTAACCGCCCGACTCGTAACCGCCCGACTCGTAACCGCCGGACTGATACCCGCCGGACTCGTAACCGCCGGTGGCGTATCCACCGGTCCCGTAACCGCCGCCGGTTCCCGAGGAACCGCGGGGCTCGGGGTACGGCGCGTACTCGTCGCGGCCCGCGCCGTATCCACCGCCGTCCCGCCGCTGACCGCCGCCCCGGCCACCGTCCGAACCGCGGTAGCTGTCGCGGTGACCACCGCTGCCATGGCTACCACTCACGGTTCCCACTCCTGCTTGCGGAAATCAATATGTCGTGAAGGTGAGGCTCGTTCCGGCAAAGAGTACGACATCTAGCCGTAAAGTGGTCCAACCAGACTTGCAAAAAGCACAGAAGTTGTCCGGACCCCGTCATCCAGGGCCGAGTTCCAGGTCGGACCAGCGATGACCGACCCCGACGATCCTTACTTCGCGTTCCTCTCCGGCGCCCTCGCCGCGCGAAAGGATCACTTCCAGACGGTCCTCCGCAAGGCCCTCCGCGATTCCTTCTCCCCACTCGACGATCGTCACCGATTCATCGAGCGAAGCGTCGAGATCCAGGTCGTCAAGCTCCGCGAAACCGCCGAGCCGGTAGGCGTCCACGTGGACGAGCGGCGGGCCCTCGCAGAGCGACGGGTGCACCCGCGCGATCACGAACGTGGGGGACGTGATCGGCCCCCGCACCTTCAGGCCCTCGCCGATGCCCTGCGTGAGCGTCGTCTTGCCCGCGCCGAGCTGGCCCGTGAGCACGACCAGGTCGCCGGGACGGAGCACCCCGGCCAGGCGAACGCCCAGGTCGCGCATGTCCTCGGCGGTGGAGATGGTGAGCGAAATCACATTCACGCGGTGCGCTCCTTCTGCTGACCCTGACCAGGCCGGACGCGTTCGACGAGCCGGCGCAGGCCGCCGGTCACCACGCCCGGGTACTCCAGCGGCAGCACGTGCCCGGCCTCCTCCACCTCGACGAGCTCCGCGTCCGGCAGGGCCTCGGCGATGCGCCGGGCGTGCGGGGCGGGCGTCATCCGGTCGGCCCCGCCGGCGAGCACCAGCGTCGGCACGTTCCCGAGGACGCCGAGGCAGGCTGCCTTGTCGTGCGCCATCAGCGCCGGGTAGAACTCGGCGATCACGTCGATGGGGGTGCCCCGGATCATGTGCTCCAGGAAGTCGACCACGGTGGGGCTCACGTGCTTGTCGGCGAACGCCATCTTCCGCGTGACGACGAACGCCAGGTCGGAGCCGAGGCCGCGGGCACGTTCCACCAGCTCGGCGCGGCGGCCGAGGCCGCGCAGCGTCCGCGGGGCCAGCGGCCGGACGACCTTGGCCAGCACCAGCGGCAGCCCCAGCGTCATCTCCGCCAGGTCGCCGCAGGACGTGTTGATCAGCGCGACCCCCGCGACCTGCCGGTCGAACAGCTCTGGGTGCCGGTCCGCCAGCGCCATGATCGACATGCCGCCCATGGAGTGCCCCACGAGGATGACGGGGCGGTTCTTGCGGACGGTGGCCTTCAGCACGGCGTACAGGTCGTCGCCGGTCTGCTCGATCGTCGCGTTCAGGGGGTCGCTCCGCCCGGAGCGGCCGTGGCTGCGCTGGTCCCAGAAGACCATCCGCACGAATCCCTGCAGGTCGCGACGCTGGTAGTGCCAGGAGTGCAGGTTCAGGGTGTAGCCGTGGCAGAACACGATGGTCAGGCCGGCGTCGTCCGGGCCGTCCACCTCGACGTGCAGCGGGAGCCCGTCGTCGGCCTGGACGGGCACCTCCCGGCCGCGCAGCTCGCCGAACGGCTCGCCGGCGTCGGGGTCGGGCCGCAGCCGGACCCGGCCGACGACGGCATGGCGCAGGCCGACGGCGGCTCCGACACCGGCGCCCGCCGCGGCGCTCGCGACGCCGAGCCTGCGCCTGCTCCTGCTGTCCATACGCGCCCCCTACCGCCCCCCGGCCGGGTACGTCCTCGGTACCCGGGACCCGATGCGGGTGACGATCTCGTAGGAGATCGTTCCCAGTGCCTCCGCCCACTCCTGGGCGGTCGGCTCACCCCGGTCGCCCGGACCGAACAGGACGATCTCGTCCCCCGCCGCGAGCGTGTCGCCGCCGAGGTCGATGACGAACTGGTCCATGCAGACCCGCCCGGCGATCGTCCGGCGCCGCCCGCCCGCGAGGACCTGCAGCAGGTTGGACCCGTGCCGGGGGACGCCGTCCCCGTACCCCGCGGGGACGACGGCGAGGGTCGTGTCCCGTTCGGTGTGGTATGTGTGACCGTACGACACTCCGCTGCCTGCTGGGACCCGCTTGACCAGCGCCGCGGCCGCCACGAGCGTCATCGCGGGCCGCAGCCCGAAGGTGCCGGCCGCCGGAACGGGCGTCAGCCCGTAGGCGGCGATCCCCGGCCGGACGAGGTCGAAGCGCGCCTCGGGCAGCGTCAGCGCGGCCGCCGAGTTCGCGATGTGCCGGACCTCGAACCGCGCGCCGGCCTTCTCCGCGTAGCCGAGCATCTCGGTGAACGCGCCGAGCTGCGCCGCGATCGAGGGGTGGCCCGGCTCGTCCGCGCAGGCGAAGTGCGACATGACCCCGGCGACCCGGACCTGCCCCTCCGCCTCGGCCTTCAGCGCCGCGTCCACGAGGGCCTCCCAGTCCCGGCCGCGCGCCCCGCCGCGGGACATGCCCGTGTCGGCCTTGAGGTGGATCCGCGCGGGGTGCCCCGCGCGCTCCGCCGCCCGGACGATCTCGTCCAGCAGCCATACCGCGCCGACGGTCAGGTCGACGTCCCGCGCGACGGCGTCCTCGTAGGGCTCGCCGGGGACGCCGAGGCAGACCAGCGTCCGGACGGTGACGCCCGCGGCGCGCAGCCGCAGCGCCTCGGCCAGCTTCGCGACGCCCAGCCAGGACGCCCCGCCCGCGAGCGCCGCCCCGGCGGCCTCGACCAGCCCGTGCCCGTACGCCTCGGCCTTCACCATGGCCATGACCTCGGCGCCCCCCGCGCGCTCGCGCAGCAGGCCGATGTTGTCGCCGATGGCGTCGAGATCGACGCGCGCCTCCGCCGGAACCCTCATACCAACAGTCTGCCGTCCTCGCGGCCGTACCCGGAGCGTCATGGCCCAGCTCAAGGCCATTCCGGCCCGTATTCGAACGCCCCCTCGACGCCCTCTGTCCGATAGGACGTAAATGCCCGACCAGGGGTTCAGAAACGCTCCAGAAAGGCGGCACCGCCGCCGGCCACCAGGATCGGGAGCGCTACGTCCGGCGGGCGACGCCCTGCGCGGTCCGGCGGAATGCCTCTGGAAGGGCATTGATCACGTCGTGGGCGCCGATGGGGGCTTCGCCGCCGGGCTCGGGAGCCGCGGCGAGGCGCCCGGCCAGGCCGTGCAGGTAGGCGCCCGCGGCCGCCGCGTCGATGGCGGGCATCCCGCCCGCCAGGAGGGCGCCGACCAAGCCGGACAGGACGTCGCCCGTCCCGGCCGTGGCCAGGCGCGGCGTGCCGGTCGGGTTGACGCGGACGGGGCGGTCCGGCTCGGCGACCAGGGTCGTGGAGCCCTTGAGCAGCACGGTCGCGGACAGCTCGGCCGCGGCGCGCCGGACGTGCTCCAGCCGCCCGGCCTCGATGGCCTCGCGGCCGGCGCCGATGAGGCGGGCCAGCTCGCCCGCGTGCGGGGTGAGGACGGTCGGGGCCGCGCGGCGCAGGAGGTCGCGGCGGCGGGCCAGGACGGTGAGTCCGTCGGCGTCCACGAGGGCGGGCAGATCAGTGGTGAGGACGGCCTCCAGCAGCGACTCGCCGGCGTCGCCGGTGCCGAGCCCGGGACCGACGACCCACGCCTGCACCCGTCCGACGCGATCGAGGACCTCGGGACCGTGCGGACCGGGCTCGATGACCGTGGTGACGGCCTCGGGCCAGCGCTGCCGGACGAGTTCGGCCGGCCGGGCGACGGACGCGAAGCGCACCATGCCCGCGCCGCCGCGGACGGCGCCGCCCGTGGCGAGGACGGCCGCGCCGGTGAACTCCTCGCCGCCGGCGAGGACGCCGACGACGCCGCGGCGGTACTTGTCGGACTCGGAGCCGGGCTCGGGAGGCTGGACGTCCGCCGGGCGGGCCGCGACGACGTCCGGGTCGGGCAGGTCGGGGCCGAGCCCGATGTCGACCAGCTCGACCACTCCGCAGTGGGACGCGCCCGGGTCGACGAGGAGGCCCGGCTTGTGGGTGCCGAAGGTGACGGTGACGTCGGCGTGCACGGCGGTGCCCTCGACGCGGCCCGTGCTCGCGTCCACGCCGCTCGGGACGTCGCAGGCGACGACGACGCCGGGGGCCTGCGAGGCCAGTGCGGCGAGCCGGTCGTAGGGCGCGCGGAGGCCGCCCGTCCCGCCGATGCCGGTCAGCCCGTCGATGATCAGGTCGGCGTCGGCGACGGCGGCGGCCTCCTCGCCGTCCCGCAGGACCCGGCCGCCCGCGGCCAGCAGGGCCGCCAGGCCGCCCGCATGGATCTTGGAACCGGCCTGGACGGCGTGCACGCGGGCGCCGCGGCGGGCGAGCCGCGCCCCGGCGTAGAGGGCGTCGCCGCCGTTGTCGCCGCCGCCGGCCAGGAGGACCACGCGCGACCCGTACACGGCGGGCAGGACGCGGGCGCAGACGGACGCCAGCCCGGCGGCCGCGCGCTGCATCAGGGCGCCGTCCGGCAGGCGGGCCATCAGGGCCTCCTCGGCCGCCCGGACCTTGCCGACCTCGTGCGCGTACCTCATCCGCGGCTCCCCAAGTCGATCACACACTTAGAGTGCCACGCGACGCCCCTTCGCAAGCGTCATCCCGAACGGCACCGGGTGCGCCCTCTGTCCAAAGTTGTAACTTTTACTGCAACTTTCGGTGCCAGATGCGTGCGGGGATCACCGGCCGTAGAATCGTGTTCATCCGGTCCGATGCGTTCGCACCGCGGCCCCCGTGATGCGAAATGCGCCCAGATCAGTCCGCCGGGACTGGAGAGGCCCCACCGATGAGCACTTCCCGCGGTCCCTCCGTCCGGCAGCGGCGGCTGGCCGCCGAACTCCGGAGACTGCGCGAGCGGATGGGGCTCACCGGTGACGAGGTCGCCGACCGGCTCACCTGGTCGACCGCCAAGGTCTCCCGGATCGAGAACGCGCGGACCGGCGCGAAGATCAGCGACGTCCGGCGCCTCCTCGACCTCTACGAGATCGACGGCTCCCGCCGCGACGACCTCATCTCCCTGGCGCACGACGCCGCCCAGCGGGGCTGGTGGGAGGAGTACCGCGACCTGCCGGGCGAGCTGGCGGCCTTCATCGCGCTGGAGTCCGAGGCCACCGCCGTCCGGGAATGGGGCAGCACCGTCTTCCCCGGGCTGCTGCAGACCGAGAGCTACGCCCGGCACGTGATCGGCGGCTGGAGCGACCTCGCGACCCTGCCGCCGCAGGAACTGGAACGCCGGCTGGAGGTGCGAATGCGACGGCGGGACCTGTTGCACGGCGCACATCCGCTGGAACTGTCGGCGGTTATCGACGAGGCGGTTCTGCAACGCCGGATCGGCGACCGGAAGGTGATGCGGGAGCAGCTCGAACATCTGTGCCGGATGACCGAGCTTCCCAACGTTACGCTACAGATACTGCCTTTGGACGTTGCGCACTCGGTGTTGGCCGAGTCCTTTATACTTCTGGAATTCTCACCGGTGCACGACATCGTTTTCCCTGATATCGTTCACACCGAATCCCTGACGATCAGCCACTTCGCGGACGAGACTGTCACTTATATGTACAGGCTCGCTTATTCAAGCCTGGCCGATCAGGCCCTGGACACCGCCGGGTCACGGCGGCGCATCACCGAGGCCAGAGACGCCTGGTGAGGGTCCGCAAAGGGGCTCAATCCTTGTGAAAGGCACTCGGTGTCCCCTTTCGCCACTCCTGCTCCGCAATGGAGGAGAAGCGCCCACTGCGGGGCGAGTAACACGTGCGTCGAAGTCGCCGCACTGGCCGGTTCGTCCCATTTCATCGGGGCGCGCGACGCCAAGCACGGTACGCAGAGCCCGGTCCTG
Source organism: Actinomadura sp. 7K534 (assembly GCF_004348575.1). Lineage (NCBI taxonomy): Bacteria > Bacillati > Actinomycetota > Actinomycetes > Streptosporangiales > Thermomonosporaceae > Actinomadura > Actinomadura sp. 7K534. The sequence continues at coordinate 16,961 of NZ_SMKB01000091.1, read as the reverse complement.
TCATTTTCCCAGGGAGAGTGGCGGGAGTTCGTCGGACGAGCCAAGAAGGGCGAATTCGACGTGCGTCGATGAGACGCGGCGCGCGCCCCGCCGCCGCCCGCTGAGGGCACGGTAGGGCGCCGCGGTGGACGGGCCGGGTCCACGCCGGACTCGGCTCGCTGCCCCTCACAGGCGAAACTCCGGTCCTTCCTCGTCACTCCTGGCACCCGCGCATCGCACAGACCGCAGGTGGTCAGGAGTTTTTTGTGATCTTGTTACCTTGTGCTTGGCACCGGCAGCGCAGCCGCGGCCACCCGCTGATCTCAAGGCAGGAGCCGGTATGAGTTCGTTTCCTGAAACGCCGCCCGCCCGCTGGAGAAGGAGCGTCCGGTGCGGCGCCAGCAATGGGTGCGTCGAGGTCGCAGGGCTCGGTGGCGGCGCGGTTTCCGTGCGGGACACCGAGAACACCGCGACGAGCCTGGCGTTCGACCCGGAGGAATGGCGCAGGTTCACCGAGCGGGCCAAGGCGGGCCGCTACGACCACCCCTGAAAGAATCCCTGCAACTTACACGCCCACTGAGAATCTCACGCAAACAGAGAATTGCGCGAATGAGCGATGAACGCGTTCCGCTCCCTGCCCACCGAACGTTTTCACGCCGCGCACCGGAATGCCCGACGAATTTCCATCCGTGATCAGGTCGAGACCATTGTTCGGGCCTCGCGGACGCCCCTCGGAACACGATCCGGGGGCGTCCGCGCCCGGGTGGCCGCGCCACCCGCCCCGCCGGCGGCTCAAGCCGGCTCCGCCTACTCGACGGTGACGGACTTGGCGAGGTTGCGGGGCTGGTCCACGTCGTGGCCCTTGGCCGAGGCCAGCTCGCACGCGAACACCTGCAGCGGGACGGTCGTGACCAGCGGCTGCAGCAGCGTCGGCACGGCCGGGACCCGGATGAGCGTGTCGGCGTACGGCTCGACCGACTCGTCCCCGTCCTCGGCGATCACGATCGTGCGGGCGCCGCGCGCCCGGATCTCCTGGATGTTCGACACGATCTTGTCGTGCAGCACGTCCCGCGCCCGCGGCGGGACGACCACCACGACCGGCAGGCCCTCCTCGATGAGCGCGATCGGGCCGTGCTTCAGCTCGCCCGCGGCGAAGCCCTCCGCGTGCATGTACGCCAGCTCCTTGAGCTTCAGCGCGCCTTCGAGGGCGACGGGGAAGCCCACGTGCCGGCCGAGGAACAGGACGCAGTGCTCGTTCGACAGGGACCGGGCCAGCTCGCGGACCGGCTCCATCGTGTCCAGGACCTTCTCCACCTTGTCCGGCATCAGCTCCAGGAGCTGCACCATGGCGAAGACCTCGTCCCCCCACTTGGTGCCGCGCACCTGCGCTATGTAGAGGGCGATGAGGTAGACGGCGACGAGCTGGGTGAGGAACGCCTTCGTGGACGCGACCGCGATCTCCGGCCCCGCGTGCGTGTACAGGACGCCGTCGCACTCGCGCGGCAGCGTCGAGCCGTTGACGTTGCAGATGCCGAGCAGCTTGGCCTTCTGCTCCCGCGCGTGCCGGACGGCCATCAGCGCGTCCATCGTCTCCCCGGACTGGGAGATCGCGATGACCAGCGTCGTCGGGGACAGGATCGGGTCGCGGTAGCGGAACTCGCTGGCCAGCTCCACCTCGCAGGGCAGGCCCGCCCAGTGCTCGATCGCGTACTTGGCGATCAGCCCGGCGTGGTAGGACGTCCCGCACGCCACGATGATGATCTTGTCGACCTCGCGGAGCTCCTGGTCCGGGATGCGCATCTCGTCCAGGTGGAGCCGACCGTCGGCGCCGATCCGGCCGAGCAGCGTGTCGGCGACCGCCCGGGGCTGCTCGGCGATCTCCTTGAGCATGAAGTAGTCGTAGCCGCCCTTCTCCGCGGCGGACACGTCCCAGTCGACGTGGTACTCCTTCACCTCGGCGGGCCGCCCGTCGAAGTCGGTGACGGTCACCCCGCTCGCGCGCAGCTCGACGATCTGGTCCTGGCCGAGCTCGATCGCGTCCCGGGTGTGCGCGATGAACGCCGCGACGTCGCTGGCGAGGAAGTTCTCGCCGTCCCCGACCCCGACGACCAGCGGCGAGTTGCGGCGCGCGCCCACGACGAGGTCGGGCGAGCCGGTGTGCACCGCGACGAGCGTGAACGCGCCGTCCAGCCGGCGGCAGACGCGCCGCATCGCGTCGGCGAGGTCCCCGCCCGCCTTCAGCTCGTCCTCCAGCAGGTGCGCGACCGCCTCGGTGTCGGTGTCGGAGCCGAGCCCGTGCCCCGCCTCCTCCAGCTCCGCGCGCAGCTCGGCGAAGTTCTCGATGATCCCGTTGTGGATCACCGCGACGGAGCCGGTGCAGTCGACGTGCGGGTGCGCGTTCCGGTCGTTCGGCGGGCCGTGCGTGGCCCACCGCGTGTGCCCCATGCCGAGCGTCCCGGCGGGCGGCGGCTCCTCCTCCAGCGCGCCCCGGAGGTTCACCAGCTTGCCCGCGCGCTTGGCCGTCGCCAGCTTCCCGTCGGCCAGCACGGCCACCCCGGCCGAGTCGTAGCCGCGGTACTCCAGCCGGGCCAGCCCCTCCACGACCACGTCGAGCGCCTGCCGGCCGCCTACGTACCCCACGATTCCGCACATGGCGGCAACTCTATTCGCTGTCTTCCGCGGGGCCTACCGGGACGGGACGCCGAACGGTGACGTCAGCGTGGCCGGCCGGTGAAAACCCGGTTATTGGACGAGCCGCCGGTTACTGTTCAGCCATGACGAGCGGATGGGACGACCCCGTGCCGAACCCGTACGTGGAGCTCTCCAGGGACGAGTGGCGCGGGCTGCGCGAGAACACGCCGCTGCCGCTCACGCCCGGCGAGCTGGAGGCGCTGCGCGGGCTGAAGGACCCGATCGACATCGCCGAGGTCGAGGAGGTGTACCTGCCGCTCTCCCGGCTGCTGAACCTGTTCTTCCAGTCCGACGGGCGGCTGCGCGACACCGTCAGCGGCTTCCTCGGCGGCGAGGTCCCGCCCACCCCGTTCATCATCGGCGTCGCCGGGAGCGTCGCCGTCGGCAAGTCCACGACGTCGCGGCTGCTGCGGACGCTCCTCGCCCGCTGGCCGGAGCACCCGGCCGTCGAGCTGGTCACCAGCGACAGCTTCCTCTACCCGAACGCGGTGCTGTCCGAGCGGGGGCTCATGGACCGCAAGGGCTTCCCGGAGTCCTACGACCGCCAGGCCCTCGTCCGGTTCGTCTCCGCCATCAAGTCGGGCGTGGACGAGTACGCGATCCCGGTGTACTCGCACCTGGAGTACGACATCGTGCCCGACGCGACGCAGACCGTCCGGCGTCCCGACATCCTGATCGTCGAAGGGCTGAACGTCCTGCAGGCACCGCCCGCCGGCAGCCTCGGCGTCGCGGACTTCTTCGACTTCTCCATCTACGTGGACGCCCGCGTCGAGGACATCCGGCAGTGGTTCATCGACCGGCTGTTCGCGCTGCGCCGCACCGTGTTCACCGACCCGCGCTCCTACTTCCACAAGTACGCGCACGAGCTGGACGAGGACGAGACCGCCGCGTTCGCCCAGCGCGTCTGGCGGGACGTCAACGAGATCAACCTCGTCTCCAACATCCTGCCGACCCGCTCCCGCGCCACGCTCGTCCTGCACAAGGACCGGGACCACGCCGTCCAGCGCGTCCGCCTGCGCCGCATCTGACCCTGTATCTGACGCCGCGCCCCGGCGGGGCGTGTCGCGTCTCGGCTCCGGGTGGCGGGCGCCGCTGCAGTACCCTTCGAGCGTTCTGCCTTCCAATGTCCGTGCGGGGAGTCTCCGGATGCGTATCGCAGTTGTCGGCTATGGCGTCGAGGGACGTGCCGCCGTGGAGTACTGGCGACCGCGTGGCGACATCGTCGTCCACGACCGCAAGGACGTGGAACTCCCCCCGGATGTCGAGGGCCGCACGGGCGCCGACTACCTGCGGGGGCTGGACGAGGCCGACCTCATCGTCCGCGCCCCGGGCGTCCACCCCAGTGCGCTGCCCTCCGGCTCCCAGGTGACCAGTGTGATCGGCGAGTTCCTGGCCGAGTGCCCGGTCCCGGTGATCGGCGTCACCGGCACGCAGGGCAAGGGCACCACCTGCACCGCCATCGCCGCCATCCTCGGGGCGTCGGGCCGCCGCGCCTTCCTCGGCGGCAACATCGGCGTCCCCCCGCTGCAGTTCCTCCCGGAGCTGGCGGACGGGGACGTGGTCGTCCTCGAACTGTCGAACATGCAGCTCATCGACCTCAAGCGGTCCCCGCACATCGCGGTCGTCCTGCCGGTGACGCCCGACCACCTCAACTGGCATCCCGACATCGAGGAGTACTACGCCGCGAAGACCTCGATCGCCGCGTACCAGGGGCCCGGGGACACCGTCTTCTACGCCGCGGGCAACCCGGTGGCCGAGCGGGTCGCCGCGGCCGGCGCGGGCCGGAAGGTGCCGTTCGGCGTGCCGGAGGGCTTCCACGCGGCGGACGGCGCGATCCACGACGGCACGACCCGGCTGCTCGACCTCGCCGACAGCCCGCTGCTCGGCGCGCACAACGTCGCCAACCTGACGGCCGCGGTCGCCGCCACGTTCGACCTCCTCGGCCGCGACACCGCGCTCCTGCGCGAGGGCGTGCGCGCCATCAAGCCGCTGCCCCACCGGCTGGAGCCCGCCGGCGAGTCCGGCGGCGTCGCCTACGTCAACGACTCGCTGTCCACGACGCCGGAGACCGCGCGCGCGGCGATGGCCGCCTTCCCCGGGCCGAAGGTCATGATCTTCGGCGGCTCGTCGAAGGGGCTGGCCTTCGAAGCGCTCGCCGAGGCGGTGGCCAAGGAGAACGTCCGGGGCATCGTCATCATCGGCGAGGTCGGGCCCCGCATCGCCGCCGCGCTGGACGAGGCGGGCATCACCGGCCACACCGTCGCCGACGGCCCGATGACCGAGGTGGTCGCCAAGGCCGCCGCGATGGCCCGCCCCGGCGACACGGTCCTGCTCTCCCCGGCCTGCGCCAGTTTCGGCGACTTCCGCGACTACGCCGACCGCGGGAACCAGTTCAAGGCCGCCGTCCAGGAGCTCATCGGCCAAGAGCCGGCCGGCTAGGGGCCAGCAGCCCGGACGGCGGCGTCCGTGCTCCGTTCCCGCGGGTCTAGTGCCGGTTCCAGGGGCCGGTGACGGCGAACGTGGTACCCGGTTCGTAGACGTTGACGTACATCGTCGTCCGGCCGCCGCCGCAGAACGTCACGCCCGCGAACTCGCCCCACTCGGGCTCGGCCTCGGTGCCGGTGTTCTGCCGGTTCCTGGCCACCGGGTACACCTCGCGGCACCGGGTCACGCCGTACACGTGCTGCGCGCCGCCGCCGTCCTCGCACACCATCAGCCCGCCCTGCGGCGCCAGGCAGATGTTGTCGGGCGACTCGCCCGGCGTCCGCACGTCGGTGTCCGGCCCGAACACGATCACCAGGGTCAGCCGGCCGGCGCGCGGCTCGTACGACCACACCTGCCCGAAGTGGTCGGCGCCCGACCCCTCGTCGCGGCGCGCGAAGCTCGTCACGAAGTAGACGCGGTCGCCGCCCCAGTAGCAGCCCTCCAGCTTCTGCGCGTGCGTGACGCCGCCGCGCCCGAAGTCCTGGAACCGGATCGGGGTCTCCCTCGCCAGCGGATCGGGCACCCGCTTCCACCGCACGCCGTCGATCACGGTGCCGGGCTGCTGCACCGTCGAGAGGTCCGGGACGCCGGGCACCTGCATCGCCTCCAGCCGCCCGCCGGCCCGCAGGCTCCCGAACCCGCCGCGCGGCCGCCGCGGAAGGAACCGGTAGAACAGCCCGAACGGCCGCTCGAACGCGTCCTCGGTCTCGTACACGGTCCCGTCGCGCGGGTCGACGGCGATCGCCTCGTGCTGGAACCGCCCCATCGCCTCCAGCGGCTCGGGGACGGTGCGGTCCTGCCGGTACGGGTCGACCTCGAAGATGAACCCGTGGTCCTTGGTGAAGTCGCCGGTGCCCGCCTTGTCCTCGTTCTCCTCGCAGGTCAGCCAGGTGTTCCACGGGGTGGGCCCGCCCGCGCAGTTCACCGCGGTCCCGGCGATGGCCACCCGCTCGGTGTGGACCCGGCCGCCGTGCCCGACCTCCAGCGCGGTGCATCCGCCCAGCGCCCCCGGATCGTAGGTGACGCCCTCGACCGGCGGCACCCGGTGCTCGGCGTCCGGGCGGTTCTCGTGGTTGCGGACGAGCCAGGTGCGCCCCCGGCCCGGGAAGGCGGCCATGCCGTCGAAGCTGCTCGGGACCGCCCCCTCTCCCGAGCGGAGCCGCTCCCCCTCGCGGGACAGGACGGTGTACCGGAACCCGCGCGGCAGGTCCAGCACCCCCTTCGGGTCGGGCACCAGCGGCCCGTACCCGGCCCGGCCGCCGGCCGCCGCGGCGGCCGACTCGTCAGCCGCCGCGGCGGCCGCGTCACCGGCGAACAGTTCCTCGACGGCGCCGGTGAAGGCGATCCCCGCCCCCACCGCGCCCGTCCCGGCCAGGAGCCGGCGTCGGGAGACTGACATGGCACACACTCCCCTGGGGTTGACGATCAGGTACCCCAGGGCCGTTGTAACACGGGTCACACCGCCGGGATACGGCAGACACTCACAGTGCCGCGCCGCGCCGTCCCAGACCGGGCATCACTCGGCGCTGGCGACCGGTAGCGCCCGCAGGCGGAAGGTGGCGAGGAACGTGGCCGCGAGCGCCACCACGACCAGCAGCGTGACCGCCACGGGCAGCCCGACGGTCGAGGTGACCATGGACGCGTCGGTGAGCGCGTCGGCGACCGACAGGGACCACTGCTGGACGGACGCCGACTTGGCGCCCGGCGCGAAGCTGCCGAGGAGGGTCTCCCACACCAGCGCGTACAGCAGGCCGATCGTGACGGCGTTGCGGCTCAGCACGCCGAGGGCGACGAACACCGCGCTGTAGGTGATGCCGCCGACGAGGATGCCGATCGTGAACGCCGGCGTCACCTGGGCGGTGGTCCCGACCAGGACGAGCCCCGCCAGCAGCGTCGGGACGACCGCGAAGATCGTCACCAGCACGATCGCGACGACCAGCTTGGTCACCACGATCACCTCGCGCGGGATCGGCTTGGTCAGCACGTACATGATCTGGCCGTCGTCGATCTCCGGTGCGATCACGCCCGTCCCGGCGATCAGCGCGAGCAGCGGCAGCAGGGTCGCGAGCCCGAAGTTCTGCAGGACGTGCGCCGAGAGGTCCAGGTCGTTGTTGCCGGTCGCGCGCAGGATCACCGAGAGGACCAGCAGGAGGAGCGGCAGGCCCAGCAGGAGCAGCGCGCGCTTGCGCCCGAGCATCGCCCGGAACGTGATCATCGCGATTGTGGGGTTCATCGAATCACCGGGCCACCAGGTAGGAGAAGACGCTTTCCAGGGACTCGTCCGACGGGGAGACCTCCCAGAGGCGCACGTCGGCGTCCCGGGAGACCCGCGGGAGCAGCCAGGTGAAGCGCTGGAAGTCGACGGCCTCGACCTGCAGCCCCTTGTCGGTGAGCTGGACGCTGCGGGCCGAGCCGTCCGCGATGATGGCGGCGGCGAGGCGGCGGTCGTCGGACGAGCGGACGAGGAACACGTGCGGCCGGTCGGTCATCAGCCGCCGGATCTTGCGGAAGTCGCCGGACGCCGCGTGCCGGCCGGCCACGATCACCTCGATGTGGCTGGCGAGCCGCTCCACCTCCTCCAGGATGTGCGAGGAGAACAGGATCGTGCGCCCCTCCTCGGCCATCCGGCGGATGAGGTCCATGAGCTGGAGCCGCTGCCGCGGGTCCATGCCGTTGAACGGCTCGTCCAGCAGCAGGACCGGCGGGTCGTGCACCAGGGCGGACGCCATCTTGATGCGCTGCTTCATGCCCTTGGAGTAGTTGCCGATCGGGCGGCCGGCGGCGTAGTCCATCTCCACCAGGCCGATCGCGCGGCGCGCGGCGGCGGCCGGGTCGGGCAGCTTGTGGAGTTTCGCCATCGCGAGGATGAACTGCTCGCCGGTGAGGAAGTCGTAGGCCGACTCCCGCTCCGGGACGAGGCCCAGCTTGCGGTAGGCGCCCGGGTTCTGCCAGATCGGCGTCCCGTCCAGCGTGACGCTGCCGGACGACGGCGCCAGGAACCCGCCCATCATGTGGATCAGCGTCGACTTGCCGGCGCCGTTCGGGCCGAGCAGCCCGGTGACGCCCGGCCCGACCTTCATCGACACGCCGTTGACCGCCACGACGTTGCCGTACCAGCGGGAAACGTTCTCCAAGACCAGCTCACTGCTCATGAGAGCCCCGCCTTCCGGAACCTACGGTAGAGAACCGCGATCGAGCCGAGGACGATGGCGACGCACAGGGCCAGCGCGACCACGCCGCCGGTGACGCCCGGCGCGATGCCGACCGAGGACGACTCGGCGCCGAGCAGCCTGACCTGGACGATGTCCACCAGGTTGAACGGGGCGCCCAGCCCGGCCCAGCCCTGGAGGGTGAAGTTCGTCCGCTCCTCGGCGATGCCCTGGACGATCCCGACGATCGTGGTGCTGAGCATGTAGACGGCGATCACCGCGGCGACGCCGAACCCGCGCCGCGGGGTGAACGCCGCGATCACCATCCCGATCGCCGCGAGCACGAGCGCGAACAGCACGCAGCCGACCAGGCCGCCCAGGTACTCCAGGACCTGCTTCCCGGGGTCGGGCGCCTTGGCGACCAGGCCGCCGACGTACAGCAGCGTGACGGGCACCGCCATGAGCGCGAACAGCGCGGTCGCCAGCGCGGCGCTCTTCGCCAGGACGAAGTCGAGGTGGCCGACGGGCCGCGAGAAGTACAGCGGGATGACGTGGAACCGCACCTCCCGCGAGGCCAGCACCGGCGCCTGCGTGGCCAGGAAGATCGCCACGATGACCTGCATGATGTTCGCGTAGGACGCGTACGGGATCAGCGCGTCCTCCTGGTCGGTGAACGCGAACACCGCGACCGACCCGGCGGCGGGCAGCAGCATGATCGCCGCCAGCAGGAACGGCATGATCTTGGCACGCGCGGGCCGGCCGAGGCCGAACGCGGCGCGCAGGTTGTGGACGTACAGCGACCGCAGCACGTAGCCGCGCCCGCTGCGGGGCCCGTCGTAGTGGCGGTAGCCGATGTCGTGGATGGTGCTGATGCTCATCGGGACGCCTCCTGCGGGACGCTTCCGGCCGCGCTCTCCCCCGGCGGCCCGGCGCGGAAGACCTCCTCGATGTGGTGCCGGCGCTGCTCCATCCGGATCAGCCGCAGCCCCAGTTCGGCGACGCCGTCGCGGATCAGGTCGTAGGTCGTCTCGCCGGCGATGTCGACGACGAGGAACCGGCCCTCCGGCTGGACGGACACGCCCTGGTCGTAGAGGTGGCGGCCGAGCTCGTCGCGTCCCTCGTCCACCTCGACGGTGAGGACGCCGCTGGCGGCCGTGTACGCCTCGACGGCCTGCGAGCGCAGCAGCTTCCCGCCGTCGATGATGACGACGTGGTCGCAGACCCGCTCCAGCTCGCCCAGCAGGTGCGACGTGACGAGCACGCTGATCCCGAACTCGGCGCCGATGCGCCGGATCAGGTCGAGCATCTCGTCGCGCCCGGCGGGGTCGAGGCCGTTGGTGGGCTCGTCCAGGAACACGAGCTGCGGGTCGTGGACGAGGGCCTGCGCGAGCTTCACCCGCTGGCGCATCCCGGTGGAGTAGCCGCCGATGGGGCGGTAGCGCTCCTCGTACAGGCCGACGTGCCGGAGCGTGTCGGCGGCGCGTTCGCGGGCCGCGGTCGGGGGGAGCCCGGACATCCGGGCCATGTGCACGACGAACTCGGTCGCGGACACGTCCGGGGGCAGGCACTCGTACTCGGGCATGAACCCGACGCGCTCCCGGATCCGCAGTCCCTCGCGCGCGATGTCGAGGCCCAGCACGGTCGCGGTGCCCGACGTCGGGGGCAGCAGCCCCAGCAGGATCTTGATGAGGGTCGACTTGCCGGCGCCGTTGGCGCCGACCAGCCCGACGACGCCCGGCTCGACGGCCACGGAGAGGTCGTCCAGGGCGGTCACCCGGGGGAACCTCATCGTCAGGCCCTGGGTGGCGATGATCGGCATGGCTATGAACCTAGCGGCTGGCCGCGCGCGCCACGTCAACCTAAAGGGCGATACGGGGAAGCCTTTCGTCCGCCGCCGGATCGACCTTCGTCAGCCCGCGGTTCTACCCATGGGTTCCCCCCGTGGGCGGGTGGCCACCGCACCGTTCCATACGGTTTGATCGGTCTCTACATACATATCCATATATGTCGGGCGGTGGGTCATGGTGCGGACGGCTGTGGCGGGCCTGGCGCTCGTCATCCCCCTCGCGGTGGGCTGCGACGCCGGCGTGAGTCTCTCCGAGGGCGGCTCCCCCGCCCCTGGCGCGTCGGACGACAAGCCCGGGGCCGGCGCCGAGAAGCGCGCCCGCACCGCCCTGGCGGAGCTGCGGATCGCGTCCGAGGGCGACGGCGGCGGGTACGAGCGCGACAAGTTCGGGACGCGCTGGAAGGACATCGACCGCAACGGCTGCGACCAGCGCAACGACGTCCTCGACCGCGACCTGTCGGACGTCGGCAAGAAGGGCGGCTGCGTCGTCATGAGCGGCCGGCTGCGCGACCCCTACAGCGGCAAGGAGATCGACTTCTCCAAGCAGGACGCGGCCGAGGTGCAGATCGACCACATCTACCCGCTCGCGCTGGCCTGGCGGATGGGCGCCTCCCGGTGGAGCGAGGACGAGCGGGAGAAGTTCGCCAACGACCACGACAACCTGCTCGCCGTGTGGGGCGTGCCGAACCGGCAGAAGAGCGACTCCGGCCCCGGCGAATGGAAACCGCAGAAGGGCTACCAGTGCACCTACGCGGTCAAGTACATCGCGGTCGCCGACAAGTACTCGCTCCCCGTGACCCGCGCCGACCACCGAGCCCTTGAGGACTTCCTGGCGCGCTGCTGAGCACCGTATCGACCTGGTACTGGGCGCACCCGCCAATATGCTCCTCGTATGAGCGAATCCAATGGAAGAGCCCCGGACACCGCGAACGACGCGGACGAGCGTCCCCGCGTCCGGACGGAGCGCGGCGTCGGCGCCCGCGCCACCGGCGCCGAGGTGACGGGCGCGTCCGCCACCGGCCTCACCCTGCGCCTCGGCAACGGCCTCGGCTCCCTGGCCATGGGGTCGATGGCGCTCGGTGCGCTCGCCGTCGGCGCCGTCGCCATCGGCAAGCTCGTCGTCAAGCGAGCGGTCATCGCCCACCTGGAGGCCGGCACGGTCGAGATCAAGCACCTGAGGGTCGGCCGGCTGGAGATCGACGAGCGCTAGCCGTACAGCTAGCCCAGCGCGGAGCGGACCACCCCGGCGAGGTCCTCGGCGACCTCCTGCGCCTGCTCCTCCGAGGCCGCCTCCACCATCACGCGGACCATCGGCTCGGTTCCGCTCGGCCTGATCAGCACCCGGCCCGTCGCACCGAGCCCGGCCTCGGCGGCGGCGATCGCGGCGGCCAGCTCGGGCGAGGTCTTCGCGCGGTTCTTGTCGACGTCCTTGACGTTGACGAGCACCTGCGGAAGCCGCGTCATCACCTTCGTCAGCTCGTCCAGCGGCCGGCCCCGGCGGGCCATCGCGGCGAGCAGGTGCAGGCCGGTCAGGACGCCGTCGCCCGTCGTGGCGTGGTCGAGCATGATCACGTGGCCGGACTGCTCGCCGCCGAACCCGAAGCCGCCCTCCTTCATCGCCTCCAGCACGTACCGGTCGCCGACCGCGGTCTCCACCACGGTGATCCCCGCCTCCCGCATCGCGAGCTTGAAGCCGAGGTTCGACATCACGGTCGCGACGACGGTGTCGGCGGCCAGCGCGCCCGACTCCCGCAGCTCCAGCGCCAGGATGGCCATGATCTGGTCGCCGTCCACGATCTCGCCGGTCGCGGTCACCGCGAGGCAGCGGTCGGCGTCGCCGTCGTTGGCGATGCCGGCGTCCGCGCCGTGCTCCTTGACCGCCTCGCGCAGCGCCTCCAGGCTCGTGGAGCCGCAGCCGGCGTTGATGTTCAGCCCGTCCGGCGCCGTCCCGATCGTGAACACCTCGGCGCCCGCGCGGCGCAGCGCCTCCGGCGCCACGTCGCTGGACGCGCCGTTCGCGCAGTCGACGACGACGCGCAGGCCGTCCAGCGACACCGGGACCGTGCTCAGCAGGTGCGCCACGTACTGCTCGACCGCGCCGTGCGCCTCCCGGACCCGGCCGACCCCGGCGCCGGTCGGCGGCTCCCACGGCTCGCCGAGCCGCGCCTCGATCCGGTCCTCCAGCTCGTCCGGCAGCTTGTAGCCGCTGCGGTCGAAGAACTTGATGCCGTTGTCGGGGGCGGCGTTGTGCGAGGCCGACAGCATGACGCCGACGTCGGCGTGCAGCTGGTGCGTCAGGTACGCGACGGCGGGCGTCGGCAGCACGCCGAGCCGCAGCACGTCCACCCCGGAACTCGCCAGGCCCGCCACGACGGCCGCCTCCAGGAACTCACCGGAGGCCCGCGGGTCGCGCCCGACCACCGCGAGCGGCCGGTGGCCTTTGAACGCGCCCTCCTCGCCCAGCACCCGCGCCGCGGCGATGGACAGGTCCATGACGAGCGGGGCGGTCAGATCGCGGTTGGCGAGCCCTCGCACGCCGTCGGTCCCGAACAGACGAGCCACAGTCAACTCCCGAGAGGAAACGGAAACCGCGCGGCCCCGGACGGGGACCACGCCCCGATCGCGCCACGCGGTCAAATGTAGTGGGCACCGGTCCGCCGTCCGCCCGCGTCGCGGGAGCGCACGCGGCCCGGACCGGTTGCGGACGAGTCCTTGAAAAAGCAGACGAGCCGCCGCGCCCGCCGGCCCCGCGGGGGCCAGGAGGTGCGGCGGCTCGTACCGCCGGTCAACGCTTGCTGTACTGGGGCGCCTTGCGGGCCTTCTTGAGGCCGGCCTTCTTGCGCTCGGGGACCCGCGCGTCACGGGTGAGGAAGCCGGCCTTCTTCAGGGCCGGGCGGTGCTCGATGTTCGCGAACTGCAGCGCGCGGGAGATGCCGAGGCGCAGCGCACCGGCCTGGCCGGTGGTGCCGCCGCCGCCGACCCGCGCGAGGACGTCGAACTGGCCTTCGAGGCCGAGCAGGACGAACGGCTCGTTCACGATCTGCTGGTGGACCTTGTTCGGGAAGTACTGGTCCAGCGAACGGCCGTTGATCTTCCACTGGCCGGTGCCGGGGACGATGCGGACCCGCGCGATGGCCTGCTTGCGGCGGCCGGTGCCGGCGGCGGGGCCGGTCGCGACGGGCTGGCCGAGGTAGCTCTCGCCCGCGGCCTCGGGCGTCTCGGTGCTGTACTCGGACGGGGCGTCCTCGTAGGAGTCGAGCTGCTCGGTGCCCGGCTCGGTGGTCTCGTCCACGGTTCTCCTTGGGTGTTCTAGCCAGGGCGGCGGGCCCGCGCTGCGGGTGCCCCGGCGGCCTCTTGTTCAAGGTCGCACACGGCGCGGCTCGTGGACCGGCTCGCGTGCGGGGGTGTCACTTGCCGGTCTGGCTGATCTGGGTGATCTCGAACGGGACCGGCTTCTGCGCCTGGTGCGGGTGCTCGGGGCCGGCGTAGACCTTCACCTTGCCGAACATCTTCCGGCCGAGGGAGTTCTTGGGCAGCATGCCCTTGATCGCCTTCTCGACGGCCCGCTCGGGGTTCTTGGCCAGCAGCTCGGCGTAGGTCACCGAGCGGAGGCCGCCCGGGTAACCGGAGTGCCGGTAGGCGCGCTTGCGCTCCGCCTTGTTGCCCGACATCGCCACCTTGTCGGCGTTCACGATGACGACGAAGTCACCGGTGTCGATGTGCGGGGCGTAGATCGGCTTGTGCTTACCCCGAAGCAGCTGCGCGACCTGACTGGCGAGACGGCCCAGCACGACATCGGTCGCGTCGATGACGTACCACTGACGCTGGACGTCAGCGGGCTTAGGGGTGAACGTGCGCACGGTCGTCAGCCTTCGTTTCTCGTCGACTACTCAGTGGTTGATCATCACCCGTCCTGGCGGGCGGGCGATGTTCATCAGCGGAATCCTGCTCGCGCCGATCAGCGAACTCGTCCGACCTGGCGCTCCGGGAGGCCGGGCCCCGATCCGGTGCCCGCACCGGCGGCGCGGGCACTGCGGGGACACCCCGACACGTCGTTGCATCGCCGGGACGCTCGCACTGGGCAGGCGTCGACACACAACAACCACGCAGAATACCCGTCCGCGTACACAAGAGCAAAGCAGTCGTGCAACAGGGTTGCGGATCCACTCTCGCGCAGCCGTCAAGTCAGTCAGGCAACTGACTTGACGGACGTTGCCCACCTCGGAGAACAGTCAGCACCCCCACAATCACCGTACGTGGCCATTTTGCCCTTTTTCGGACGATCTTCGTAACCAGATGTACATAACGGGATATGGTGCCCGGCGACCGGTCCACGCCGGCTCCGGCCGGCCCGCACACGGGAGCCCCCGCTGTCTACTCCCCGCAGACCAGGCGAGAACCCCGGACGCCGCCCGTCCCGGTACCCCGGGCAGGACGGCGCCGGAGCACGTGCCGGCGCCGCGCGCGGCGTCCCCTCCGGCACCCCTTCCCGCGACGAGCTCGTCGCGGGCGGGCCGCGGCGCGAGACGTCCCGCTCCGGACCGGCCGATGGCCGCCGTCCGCAGGGCGGGCGCCCGCCGGGCGGACGTCCCCCCGGCAAGGGGCCCAAGCGCTCCCGGGCGAAGAGCCTCACCGGCATCGTGGTGGCCGTCACAGCGTCCGGCCTCGCGATCGGCACCGGGGTGGCGATCGACCGCTTCCTGCTGCCCGACCTGCGGTCGGAGCGGACCGCCGCGTCCGGACCCGAGGCACGGCCGTCCACCGTGATCCCGGCCGGACCGCAGAGCGACACCCCGACCGGGGCCGGGACGGGCGCCGAAGGCCGCGAGCGGCCGTCCGGCGCCGCGCCCGCGCCCACCGCGGAGCAGCCGACGCCGCCGCTGAAGGCGATCCGCGACCCGAGCCGCTCGACCGCCGCGCCGTCCAAGTCGAGCGAGCCCACCGCCTCGCGGCCCCCGTCCGGCGGCGGATCGGGCGGCTCCGGCGGCTCGGGCGGTTCCGGCGGCTCCGGCGGCGGGTCGGGGAACACGGCCGGGCAGTCCGGACCCGAGGCGGCCGTGGTGTCGCTCACCAACGCCGAGCGCGCCAAGGCCGGCTGCGGGGCGCTGCGCGTCGACCAGCGGCTCGTCACCGCCGCCCGAAGGCACTCCGCCGACATGGCCGCCAAGAACTACTTCTCCCACACGTCGCAGAACGGCGACAGCCCGTGGGACCGGATGGCGGCCGCCGGATACCCCGACGCCGGAGCGGAGAACATCGCCAAGGGCTACCCCACCGCGGCGGCCGTCGTGAACGGGTGGATGAACAGCCCGGGGCACCGGGCCAACATCCTCAACTGCGGCCTGCGCGCCATCGGCGTCGGCATGGCCTCCGGCTCCGGCGGGCCCTACTGGACGCAGAACTTCGGCCGGAAGTGATCTGCGCCGCTCCCGGCGGTGACCTTCGGCGAACCTCCGGCGTCCGGTTCGCCCCCATGTCATGGTGGGTGTTCCGAAGGTCCAGAGCCCCGCACGAGGAACGGTAAGGTCCAACCCATGGGTTACCCGGGCGATCAAGGCCAGCCCGGCGGCTGGCCGCCTCGGCAGCCGCCGCACGAGCCGTACGGACCCGGAGCCGAAGCACCGCCGTACGGCCGAGACAGCGACCAGGCCCCCTTCGCGCCGCGCGACGACCCCTTCGCGCCGCGCGACGAGGGTCCCGGCGGGATGCCGCCGGGCGGTCCCGACGGCAGGTTCGACGACGACCGGTTCGGGAACCCCTACGGCGATTCCCACGGGCACCCCGAGGCGATGTCGTCCGGCGGGCCGGAACGCTCCGGGAAGGGCCGCCGCACACCGCTGGTCATCGGCGCCGCGGCGGTCGCCGGGCTCGTCCTCATCGGCGGCGGCATCGGGCTGTCGTCCATGCTGAAGGACGACTCAAAGCCGGACGCCGAGAAGTCCCCGGCCGCGGCCACGCCGACGCCCACGCCCAGCCCCACCCAGCCCGTGCTCGCGCCCGTGAAGCTCAAGAGCCGCACCACCGACCCCAAGCCGCTGACGCTCAAGGAAGTGTTCGGCAAGGGCAAGTTCAAGGCGCATGGCCACAACTACGTCCGGACGGCCGTGAACGCGAAGAAGAGCTGCGCGTCCGTCGTCGGCGGCAGGGCGCTGGAGACGACCCTCAAGCAGGGCCGCTGCACGCAGGCGCTGCGGGCCACCTACGCGCTGACCGGAGGCCAGCTCATCGGCACCGTCGGCGTGTTCAACCTCGAGACCGAGGCCGCGGCCAAGAAGGCCGTGAAGGCCGCCGCCGCCAAGGACGCCTTCCTGCAGGCCCTGCCGGGCAAGGGCGTCTCCAAGACCAACGGCAGGGGCGAGGCCCTCGGCACGTCCCAGGCGCGCGGCCACTACCTGCTCATGACGTGGGTGCAGCGCCCGGACGGCAAGAAGATCCCCGCGAAGCACCACGCGGCAGTCCGCGTCTTCGGTGCCGAGATGGTGAAGGGCAGCAACCTGGCCCTGGCCCTGAACTACAGGGAAACCGAAGGCGAGCCCCTCCAAAGGTGACCGGTTTGAATACCCTCTCTGCCTATGTCTGGTTCTAGAGACACCCGGGAGTCCGCCGAGGAGGCGGGGACGTCCGCCGTCCCCGCCGACGCGGTGCCGCCCAGCTTCGGCGGCGCGGCTCCCCCGGCCGACCCGCCGCCGGCGGACGCCGAGCCCGGCACGGACGCGGAGCCCGCGGCGGCCGACGCCCTGCGGCTGCCTCCGTTCGGCCTGGAAGCTCCCTGGTGGGCCGCCGAGTCCACCGAGACGGCCCCGCCCGGCGAG